>CAYVLO010000182.1:0-6616 GCA_964452125.1 uncultured Anaerolineaceae bacterium
CATGGCGTAGGCCGCCGGGCACCCGGCGGTGCAGCGCAGGCAATAGAAGCAGCGCTGCACGTTCTGGTGACTCAGGTCGCTCACCTGCTCTACAAATGTCAAATCGGGCGTGATCGCTTTTCCCTTCATCGGGTTCCTCTGTGGGCTGTTCACTGCTTACAAATAGGCTTCCATCATCGACAGAATCTGCCGGTTGGTGAGATTGCGCACCTGGCAGGCCTTGTTGGGACAGACCATGGTACAGGCGGCGCATCCCTGACACAGGGCCGTGTTGACCTCGGCGATGTGGCGCCATTCGTGCATCGACCGCGCGTCGTAGGGGCAGGCCGGAATGCACAGGCCGCAGCCCGAGCACAGCTCGGGATCGACGTAGGCGATGGTCGGCTCCTGGACCATCTTGCGCTGGGAAAAGAGGCTGAGCACCTTGGCCGCCGCGCCGCTGGCCTGGGCCAGGGTTTCTGGGATGTCCTTGGGAAACTGGGCCGCCCCGGCCAAAAAGACGCCGGCCGTCAGGCTTTCCACGGGGCGCAGCTTGGGGTGGGCTTCGCTCAAGAATCCATGTTCGTCGGTGCTCACCCGCAGCAACTGCCCGAATTCCTGGGCGTCGGGCTGGGGCACCACCGCGGTGGCCAACACCACCAGGTCGGCCTCCACCTCGATGGGCAGTCCCGTGAGGGTATCGACGCCCCAGACCATGACCTGCCCGTTCTCCTCAAAGACCTTGGAGGGCTTGCCGCGCAGATAGAGCACCTTGTGCTCCTCCATGGCCTGCTGCACAAACTCCTCGTAGCCCTTGCCCTGGCTGCGGATATCGATGTAGAATACCGTCGCCTGTCCATCGGGCGCCTGCTGCTTGAAGGCCATCGACTGCTTGGCCACGTACATGCAGCACACCTTGGAGCAATAGGGCATGTGCAGCTCGGGATCGCGCGAGCCCGCGCACTGGATCCAGACCACCTCTTTGGGTACGCGGCCATCCGACGGGCGCCGGATCTGGCCGCCGGTGGGGCCATCGGGCCGGAGCATGGCCTCGAATTGGAGGCCATCGATCACGTCGGGGATGCGCCCGCCGCCATATTCGCCCAGCTTTTCCTGATCGTAGAGGGCATAGCCGGTGGCCACAATGATGGCCCCGATGTCAAAGGTATAGTTCACCGGCTCCTCAGCCTTTTGCTCCACCTTGACCACAAAATTGCCCACATAGCCGCCCACCTCGGTGAGTTCGGACTGGGTCAGCACCTGGAGGGTCGGGTGGTTCTGCACGCGTTCGATCAGAGCCTGAAGCCTTTGGGGCGCCGCATCCATGTTCAGGTAGAGCCCCGACAGCTCGGCCATGTGCCCGCCCAGATGGTCCGATCGCTCCACCAGAACCGTGGGGTAGCCAGCGTCGGCCAGTTCCAGGGCGGCCTGCATCCCGGCAATGCCCCCGCCCACCACCAGCGCCCGTTTGACCAGGGGCAGGTAAAAGGGCGTCAGCGATTGGTTATAGTGGGCTTTGGCGACGATGGTGCGGATGATCTCGACGGCCTTGTTGGTGGCGGCTTCCCGCTGCTGCTGGTGGACCCAGCTCGCCTGTTCGCGGATGTTGGCGATTTCGGTCTGGTAGGGGTTCACGCCCGCCGATTCGGCCGTCCGGCGAAAGGTGGTCTCGTGCATCGCTGGCGAGCAGGCGGCGACAATCACCGCATCCAGGTTGTCCTCGACAATGTGCTCGCGGATCAGCTTTTGGCCCGGGTCGGAGCACATGTATTTATAGTCGATGGCATAGACCACTTCGGGATATTTCGAGATCTCTTGCACCACCCGCTCGACGTCCACCGAGCTGGCAATGTTGGTCCCACAATGGCAGACAAAAACTCCGATTCGCTTCATTCGCTTCCCGTCTGATTCCTATGTGTTCCCCGCGAGTTGTCGCTGGCCTGGACCTAGTCTTCGTCGGGTCCTTTCCAGCGGGCCAACAACGACAACACCTTGCCCGCGGCGCCGCTCCCTTGCGACACGGCCTCGGGAATATCCTTGGGTCCTGTGCCGGCGCCTGCCAAAAAGACGCCGGGCCTGGACGTTTCCAGGGGGGCCATGTTGGATTCGTGCTCCGCCCACCAGCCGTAGGCATCGACCTCCAGCCCCAGCATTTCGGCCAGGCGCTGCGTGCCCGGGGAGGCGATCATGGCCGGCGAAATGACGACCAGGTCGGCGGCCACTTCGACCGGTTGCCCGGTCAGGGTGTCGGCGCCCCAAACCATCACCTTGTCGCCCTCGCGGAACACCTTGCTGGGTTTACCGCGGATGTACAGCACCTGATCCTCTTCCATGGCCCGCTGGATGAATTCCTCGTAGCGCTTGCCGGCCGAGCGGATGTCGATGTAGAAAACGATGGCCTGCCCGTCGTGGACCTTGTGCTTGTAGAGCATGGCCTGCTTGGCGCTGTACATGCAGCAGACTTTGGAGCAGTAGGGCATGGCCAATTCGGGGTCCCGCGAACCGGCGCACTGGATCCAGACCACCTCGCGGGGCTCTTTGCCGTCCGATGGGCGCCGCATCACGCCCGCGGTGGGGCCCGAGGCGCTCAGCAGGCGCTCCATGGCCAAGGCGTCGATGACATCGGGCACCCGTCCGCCGCCATATTCCCCCAGTTTTTCCAGGGGGTACAGCTCAAAGCCGGTGGCCAGGATGATGGCGCCCACCTCTTCTTCGAACCAGGCTTCCTGCTGCTCGTAATCGATGGCGCCCACCGGGCAGACCTTTTCGCACAGGCGGCACTTGCCCTTTTGAAACCAGAGGCAGTGGTCGACGTCGATGACCGGCTTCTTGGGGACGGCCTGGGGCGAAAGGGTATAGATGGCCTTGCCCGTGCCCACGTGGCGCACACCGCCGGTGCGCATCTCCTTGGCCATTTCCAGATGGCGGTCAAAATCAAAGGGCACCAATTGGGGACACTTTTCGGTGCAGGCGCCGCACGCCGTACACGCATCCCAATTGACATACGCGGGCTTGCGCCGGATGCGCACCCGGAAATTTCCCATCTGCCCGCTGATCTCTTCCACCTCGGAATAGACGTGGAGTTTGATGTTCTCGTGGCGCCCCACGTCTACCGTGCGCGGCGTCATGATGCATTGGGCGCAGTCCAGCGTGGGAAAGGTTTCGGAGAGCTGGTGCATGTGCCCGCCCACCGACGGCAGCTTGTCCACCAGCACGACCTCGTAGCCCGACCCGGCAATGTCCAGCGCGGCCTGCATCCCGGCTATGCCGCCGCCCACGATGAGGACCCGCCTGCTATAGCCGTTTTCCCCACTGCTCATTGGGTTGCACCCTCTACCATGGCCTCGCCCTGCCACAGGTTCCGGGCTGCGAGCAGGGGGCGGGCGTCAATATAGTGCTGGTCCCAGCCATACTCGCGGACGTCCAGGCCCAGGGCCAGCCCCATCAGTTGGCTAAAGTAAAAGACGGGGACGGGCCGATAGCCGGCGTGGATCTTGCGCATTTCGGCCTGCTGCTTGTCCAGATTGAACTGGCACAAGGGGCAGTTGGTGGCGATGGCCTCGGCCCCGGCCGCCTGGGCCGAGCGCAGAATGGTGTAGACCATGTCCCGCGTGACGTCGGGCGCCTTGACCGCCAGGTAGGCGCCGCAACATTCGTTCTTGTGGGGAAAATCGATCGGCGTGGCGCCCAGGGCTGCCATCAGGTCGTCCAGGCTGGTGGGGTGGTCGGGATCGTCGTAGCCGACTTCGGCCGGGGGCCGGAGCACCATACAGCCATAGTAACAGGCCACTTTCAGGTCCGTGAGGGGCTTTTGCACGTGGCTCTGGATAGACTCAAAGCCGATGTCGTCGCGCAAGAGGTGGAGGATGTCCTTGACGTTCACCTCTCCCTGGTACTCGGCTTCGATAAAGGTGTTGAGCCGGTCTCGCTCGTCGGGGTGCTTGCGGATGAATTCGTTGGTCCGCTTCAGTACGTTGTAGCAGGTGGTGCACGCAGTCGTCAGAATGCGGCCTTGGGTCTGGGCCGCCACCAGGACGTGGGCCGGCGCGGCAAGCTCCAGGATGTTGTCGATGATCAGGGGATAGGTGGCCCCACAGCAGTTCCAATCCGGTACTTCGATCAGTTCCAGGCCCACCGCTGAGGCCGATGCCCGCACGGCGTTGTCAAAGCCTTTGCCTGTGGTATTGAGCGTGCATCCGGGAAAGTACGTTGCTCTCATGTGCAGTGTCTCCACTCGCCATTGACCAATGTGCGCGCCCAGGCTCTTCCCGAGAGTGGGGGATGGGCGCGGCGGCTAAACCGTGTACTTGCGAAAGCTGCCGATAAAGGCCTGTTGGGGCCACTCTACGATCTCTTCTAGTGAGATCTGGTCATAATTGATGTGGCTGCCTTGCTCGTACATGAGGATCTCGCGCAGGGCCTCCATGATGCGGCTGAGGTCCACCCCCTTGGGGCAGCGGGTGTAGCAGGTCTGGCAGGCCGCGCAAAGCCAGATGGTCTTGCTTTCCAACAGCTTTTCGACCAGCCCCAGTTGGGCAAACCGGATCACCTGGCTGGGAAGCATGTCCATGGCAAAAGCCACCGGGCAGCCTGCGGCGCATTTGCCGCATTGATAGCAGGCCATCAGGTCTTGCCCGCTGTACTCCTCGACGCGCCGGACCAACTCGTTGTGCACCGATTCCGCCGAAAGACGAACTCTCATGGCTGCCCCCTACTCCCGGTTGTATTTCTTGACGCCGTCTTCGTAGGCATCGCCGCCATAGATGTCGTTGATGACGATGGCCGGGAAATCGACCACTTCCAGCCGGCGCAGCGCTTCGGCGCCCAGCTCGTCGTAGGCGACCACGTCCGATTTGCGGATGGCCTTGGCAATCAGGGCTCCCGCGCCGCCGATGGCGGCCAGATACACGGCCTTGTACTGGGCCATGGCGTCGCGCACCGGCTGGGTGCGATTCCCCTTGCCGATCATGCCCTTCAGGCCGGCTTCCATCATGCGCGGCGCATAGGGGTCCATGCGACCGCTGGTGGTGGGGCCAGCCGCGCCGATGGCTTGGCCCGGTTTGGCCGGGGCCGGGCCCATGTAATAGATGATTTGGCCCTGCGGATCAAAGGGCAGGGGCTGGCCCGCGTCCAGGGCCTCCACCATGCGCTTGTGGGCAGCGTCGCGGCCCACAAAGATGACGCCGGTAATCGTCACCTTGTCGCCGGCGTGGAGTTGTGCGACGACCTCGTCCGTGAGAGGAGTTGTGAGTTTCATAGTACCGCCTCCTTGTGCCGCGCGGAATGGCATTGAAGGTTCACGGCGACGGGCAGACTGGCGATGTGGCAAGGGAAGGTTTCGATGTGAACCGCCAGCGCCGTGGTCAGGCCTCCGAACCCCTGCGGGCCGATGCCGATGCGATTGACCTTGTCCAGGATCTCGGCTTCCATTGCGGCCACGTCGGGGTCGGGGCTGGGTCGGCCCACCTCTCGCAAGATGGCCTGCTTGGCCAGGAGCATCGTTTTTTCCGCCGTCCCGCCGATGCCGACGCCGACGATGACGGGCGGGCAGGGGTTGGCGCCGGCGCGGCGCACCGATTCGACGACAAAGCGGATGACGCCCGCGCGGCCATCGGCCGGCTTGAGCATGGCCAATTGGCTCATGTTCTCGCTGCCGCCCCCTTTGGGGGCTAGAGTCATCTTGAGTTGGTCGCCGGGCACGATGGTGGTGTGGACGACGGCGGGGGTGTTGTCTTTGGTGTTGATCCGGCCCGCAAAGGGAGGAGTGACCATCGATTTTCGAAGATAGCCGTCGATGTAGCCCTGGCGCACCCCTTCGTCGATGGCCTCCATCAGGTCGCCGCCGACGATGTGCACCTCTTGGCCCAACTCCAGGAACACGACGGCGACGCCCGTGTCCTGGCACAGGGCGATGCCCTCATTGCGGGCGATCTCGGCATTTTCCAGGATTTGGTCGAGCACTTCTTGCCCGATCGGCGAGACTTCGGCCTCACGATAGGCCTTCAATGTTTGGAGGACGTCTTCCCCGAGATAGTAGTTGCTGTCAATGCACAACTGTCTGACGGTTTCCGTGACACGATCGGTGTGGATCTCTTTCACCAGTCAATCCCTCCTTGGATCGAAAAAGCACCTCAGATCGTTGGCTACCGAGTTAGCGACGGTTCATGAGGTGCTCTTGCAGGTCCTTTTCATGGCAAAGCCTGTTTTGGATAGTTTGGAGAATATGGGCTGCGCCAAAATGGCCTCCTCATTGAAGCTAACGCTCTCGATTATACCTCTACCAGGACGATTTGTCAATCCCCGGAGGCCCGCGGGAAATGCGGCCCGATTTACGAAATGCCATTGCATGGGCGAGGCATCGCTGGTAGGTGGTCTGCCGGCCCCAGGGGTTGCGGCGGGCGTCCTCGGCTGCAAGGGTCCAATGGCCGTCGGCGATGCCGTCGCCCCTACAAATTGCCTGTCCGGTGCCTATTGTAGGGGCGACGGCATTCCCGGCAGGGATCTGTGCGCCCCCGACAACCTATGCCCCGGCGCGTGACTTTGCCCCGGTCGGGGCTCTGTGGGAATGCCTCGCCCGCCTCGGCTGGTAGGTGGTCTGCCGGCCCCAGGGGTTGCGGCGGGCGTCCTCGGCTGCAAG
>CAYVLO010000183.1:0-6609 GCA_964452125.1 uncultured Anaerolineaceae bacterium
CGTTATGTAATCCAGAAATCTGAAAGGCACCCTAGCCATACTACCAATGAACTTGCCGAGTTCATGTCTGGCCAGCATGGCCGTTGCTGCACCAACCAAGAACGAATGCCTCAGCCAAGGCGGCCCAAGATTTTCTTGACAGTCGGCCGGAACATGGTATAATTGGGCTGAAAGAACAGGTGTACGGCGTAATGCTGTACTTGGAACGGTCCATAGGAAAAGGAATTCACGTGAAACCGGGGTGCCATGTGCGCCTGGCAGGCTGTTTGGGTACCTGTTCGGTGCGGACTAGCACTGGGTATGCTCGTCATCCGGAAAGGGATTGGGACCGGAGATGTCTCTTGATCCCGATAGGGCCCTTTTGGTTGTGGCGATTGTCGCGGCGGTCGCCATTGTCTCGATTGTTCTTTTTATCCGCTTTGCGGGACGTCGTCGCCGCTGTGTTCGTTGCGGCGCCAGGATCCCCCGAGGCGCCATAGAGTGTTCTGCATGTAACCAGCCGCCTGCCCATTCGGCTGCCGTTCAGCCTGGACAAGATCCACCTGCCCTTCCTGCCGAGTTCCCTGAACTTGTAGCCGTCCAAGGCCCTCTGGCGCAGCAGCATTTTCCGATCCCCTTACAGGGACTTGCCATAGGTCGCCAATTCGATAACGATGTGGTTTTGGGCGATGAGCTGATGGTTTCCCGCCATCATGCTGCCCTCTCTTGGGAGCAGGGACAATGGGTCCTGTACGATCGCGACAGCTCCAACGGCACCTGGGTCAACGATCAACGCATCTTTCGCCACGTCCTGACGCCCGGGGATCGCATTCAGATATGGCAATCCCAATTTGTCTTTGCCTTTCCGGGGAGGCCACTCCCATCGCCCGCGCCTGTGGTTCCGGCAACGCCTGTGGTCCACGTCGAGGGCCAGCGCTTTGCCGGGTATGTATTGGAGGACATGATCGGCCGGGGTGGCATGTCCGAGGTGTTCAAAGCTCGGGATCCTGGGGGGCAGTTGGTAGCCATCAAGATTTTGCAGCAGAGCGACCCGTACCTGGTGAACAAGTTTGTGCAAGAGGGCAACAAAATAGGCCCTCTTTTGCGTAACCATCCCAATATCATTTTTGTGCACGAGTTTGGTCGCAGCGACGATGGCCGTCTGTACATTGTCATGGAATACGTCGATGCGCCGTCACTGCGCCGCCTGACGCGACAGGCGTTGGCCGAACCTCAGGTGGTGGCTATCATGGGACAGGTGTGCAGCGCCCTGGCGTTTGCCCACCGACACAATGTGGTTCATCGCGACATCAAGCCAGAGAACATCCTGGTGACAGCCGAGGGAAAAGTCAAGGTGCTGGATTTTGGCATCGCCAAGCTGACGTCGGCAGCCACCGTGACCCGTGACAAGATCGTTGGCACGCCCGAGTACATCTCGCCCGAGCAAGCTCGCGGCGAGCCGGTGTGTCCGGCTAGCGACGTGTATGCCCTGGGGATCGTGCTCTACGAGCTGTTGGCGGGCAGCGTCCCCTTTCGACGCCCTCCCGGCGACGATCCCTATCGGGCGGCGATGGAGGTGATCCGCCAACATTTGAAAGAGCGCCCCGAGCCTCTGCGCAAGAGGAATCCAGAGATTCAGGTATCTAAACGGTTGGAGCAGGTCACGATGCGCGCCCTGAAAAAAGAGACCCGGGAACGATTTTCCTCGGCCCGGGAAATGGGGCAGGCGATGGGGTACAAAGAACCGAACGAGTCGCCGGTCCAGCCCGAGCGCCCTGAATCGGTGGGGCTGGTGGTGATGAGGGGGCCGCGACAGGGCCTGCGCATCCCGTTGTCTGGTGATGCGGTGATCCTGGGGCGCCTCGACCTGGACCCGGCCAATACCTCAATTTCCCGTCAGCATATTACCATCTTTCCCCGAGGACAATCGTACTGGTTGCAGGATCTTTCCAAAAATGGAACCTGGGTGGATAGCCAGCGCGTGATGGGTGAGATACCCATCAAAACTGGATCAAAGATTGCCATTGGAGATAGCGTGCTCCAGCTCGACAGGCTGTAGCCTATCAACCGGGCAAGTGCGACAAGGAGGTAGAAATGTCTGAGGATCGAACAACACCCATGCGCCAGCCGTCAAGGTCCCCACAGGGGTCCGATTTCGACGATCAAGAAACGGTCTTTACCGATCACGACAGCGTGACCCCGCCCACGATCCCGCTGGGCGATCAGCCGCGGGCGCCGAGCTCTGGTCCAGGCTTTGTGCGGGCCACGCCGTCGGGTGGCACGACCCCGCCGCCCTACCCGCCGCCAGGCGGTGGATTCCCCTTTGGCCCCCCACCGGCTCAGGCATCGGGCGACCAGACCATGATCATCGCCGAACGGCCCGCGCCGGTCTTTGCCTGGCTCGTAGTCGTCGATGGGCCCGACCGCGGTTCCATCGGCAAGGTACACACCCTGCGCGCCGATACGACGACCATTGGCCGAGCCTCGGGCAACCACATCGCCTTGCGCGATGACACCTGCTCGTCGCAGCACGCCCGCGTGCGCGCCGAGCCGACCGAGGGAAAAGAATCGGCCTTTGTATTGTATGATATGGGCAGCAGCAACGGGACCTTTGTGGGAAACAAGGAATCGTATCGGGACGAGGGCAGCCGCACCTATCGCCAGCCGCTGACCGACGGCGATTATGTGCTCATTGGCGAGACGACCCTCGTTTTCAAGGGGCTTTAGAGGTTACCTTTTCGGTAGCTCTGGCCTGCCACCGGGCCCGAACCCACAAGTCGATTTGGGACACCTGCTGCGACGGGTGTGCCGTTTGGTTGCCAAAAAGGAGGAAAACGACAGTGAACCACAAGTTGATGGTAGTTCTGATAGTGGCTCTTTTGCTGTTGTGCGTTGGGCCTGCGGGCGCCCAGGGTGTGGTAAATGTATCGATCGACGATCTGAATTTCGAACAGTTCCCCCAAATTCGCACCCTGATCACCGTTCGAAATGAGAACGGGGTGCCCCTCGTCGGGCTCGGCCCCGACAAGTTCGAGATCATTGAAGACGGGCGGGCCTCGTTCCCACCCGCCGAAGTGTCGGCCCACGTGAACCCGGATGCCGACATCTCGG
Organism: uncultured Anaerolineaceae bacterium; assembly: GCA_964452125.1. GTDB lineage: Bacteria > Chloroflexota > Anaerolineae > JAAYZQ01 > JAAYZQ01 > CAZNQW01. The sequence goes on from CAYVLO010000183.1 coordinate 3,091, forward strand.
TCGTCCTGGTCATCGATGTCAGCGGCAGCATGAAGGGCAAGCCGATCAGCGGGGCCATGCAGGCTGCCAATGCCTTTCTCGATCAATTATCGGCCGAGGATCGGGTGGCTGTCATTGCCTTTGCTGATCGAATCAACGTCGATCCAGAGCAGTTGGATCCCGAAAGGGAACTGGCCTTTACCACCGACAAGAACGCGGCGCGGAACATTGTGAACTTTCTCGATACCAAACTCGGGTGGGATACGCCCCTCTACGATGCCATCTACAAAGGCGTCAAGATGGTCTCTACCGAGCCTGCGGGCAAGCGGGCCGTGATCGTCATGACCGATGGCAAGGACGAACGGGACAACGCCCAGGGGGTGGCGGTCAAGGACGCGGGCAGCACATCCACGCCGGACGATCCCATCCTCGAAGCCAATCGGCACAACATCCCCATCTTTTCCATCGGCTTGGGGACCAAGATCGACACCAAATACCTCACCCGTCTGGCAGAACGGACGGGAGGCGTCTATCAGCAGACGCCCGAAGCCGAAGAACTGACCGGGCTCTTTGAAAACGTATTGAACCAGCTCAAGCAGCAATATACCCTCACCTACAACTCGACCTTGCCCCAGGATGCCATCTATCATAGCCTGCTGATCCGGGTCCAATTGCCCCAGGGACAATCCTACGACGAGACCAAGTTCCAGTTTGTGCAAGAGTCGGCGCCGATCCCGCCCGCTGAAGAGCAGACACCAGTGTCCCCATCGGGTGAGCCCACAGTTGCCATCGTGGCCCAGGTAAACCCCACTCCACCGCCAGCGATTGGCACTAACCCCGAGCCTGAACCGGCGGGCGTCGGTGGGATTGCGGACCGCGTCAAAGAGATCATCGAAGAAAAGCCCCTCCTGGCTGCAGCGATTGGCGGCGGTGCTCTGCTGTTACTGATCCTGATCATTGCCCTGATCATCGTACTGATGAAGGGGCGCGGCGCTGAGGAAGAAGAGTTTGCCACGGCTGGGTACGATCAATCCTACAGCGCGCCACCCCCCAGTTGGGGGGAAAGCGCTACGACCCCAGGCACTCCAGCAGTGGACGCTGGCGGCGGTCGGACGGAGGTAGCCCCCTCCGATTGGCCCAGTTCTGGCGGCGGGGATTCCGTGGGGCCGTTGCCGGGAAGCCAGCCGGCGGGTGTGGGCATGGCTGGCGGCTTTGCCGGGGGAGATGCCCCGGCAGGTGGCACGCGCATCATCGAGCGCGCCCCCAAGCACCTGGCGATGCTGGTGGAAAAGGCCCGGCCCGATCGCAAGTACGACTTGAAGGGTACCGTCAACGTGGGGCGCGCCCGCGAGAGTCAGGTCTGCTTGGACGATGTGACCGTCTCCCGCCAACATGCGTGGATCAAGGCCGAGGGGGAGGATTTCCTCGTCTTTGACATCGGCAGCGCCAACGGAACCTTTGTCAATGACGAGCGAGTAGACGCACCCAGGCGGCTGGAAAACGGCGACGTCGTTCGTTTTGGCGAGGTGGAACTCGTCTTTACCCGCGTCTTTTAATCGATCGCGCGGCCAAAGACGGGCCGAAAAAGGAGGGCGGTGGTGAGCCTGATCGTCGAGCAGGGACCGCAAGCGGGGCAGCAGTTTGACCTGGTGGCCCCGGTGTTGTCCCTGGGTCGCGGGGCCGATAACGACCTTGTCCTGGCCGAAGCCGGGGCCTCGCGGCACCATGCCCGCCTGGCGCGCACGCCTCAGGGGTGGCAGGTGCTCGACTTGGGCAGCACCAACGGCACCTTTGTCAATGGCCGCAAGCTGGGGGTCCACGAGCCCTACCTGCTCCGGGCCGGGGACCGGATCGCCATCGGCGGCACCGTGTTGGTGATGCGGCCCGATCCCGCGGCTGCCCATGCCGACCTGCCCGATGGCGGATCGTACGAGAGGGATTCTCGCCTGCCTTCAAGACGGATTCCGCCTGCGGTGGCAGTCGTGGGGGTTCTGGTCGTCATCGGGCTGTTGGTCGGCCTGGTATTCCTGCTGGTGACGGTCCTGCGGCCGCCGCCGGCGCCGCCCACGCCCACCCTGGTCGATCCGATGCAGCACATGTTGACGGCCTTGCCCCTGCCGACGGGGTTCGACGACCTGGTCACCTCGGTGGCCACCTTGTTTCCAGAAGATCTGCTGCCCTCCCTGCTTGGGGGCACACCCACCCCATGATGGCTCAACCGGGCGTTTCCAAAGTGATACCGGATGCAGCGATATGTGGTTTCGAATCGTGGATGGTCCATAGCTGATTCTCGGCCTACGGGAAAAAGCCAGCATTCGAAAGGCGGTGGCACAAATGTCCAAGTTGGTGGTACGTTCAGGCCCTCAATCGGGCATCGAGTTCCCAGTGGACAAGCCGGTTGTCCGCATTGGCCGGGGCTCCGGCAATGACATTGTCCTCCAGACCACCCAGGCGTCTCGCCAGCATGCCGAGATCAGCCGCCAGGGGGACCAGTTTTTCATTCGCGACCTGGGCAGCACCAACGGCACCTTTGTCAACGATCAGGCGGTCACGGCGCCCCAGCCCCTGCGGCGCGGCGACCGGGTGCGGATCGGCGATGTGCAGTTGGCGTTCGATGTGGGCCCCCTGGCAGCTCCCGGTCCGGCGACCGACTGGGAAGCCGACCTGTGGAATGATCGGCAGAGCGCGGCAGGCGCGCCCCCGGCCAAGTCCAAGACGATGATCTGGGTTCTGGCGGGACTGGCGGCTGTGCTGCTGATCGGCGTTGGTGTGGCTGCCGCGCTCCTGCTCAAGGGCGACGGCGAGACCACCCCGGTGGCCGGTGTGGAGACGGCCATCCCCACCCAGGTGATCGTCGTAGCCGCCAGCGCGACGCCCGAGGCGGCCCAGCAGGGCCAGCCCACGGTCACGCCGCTGGTCGAGGTGCCGACCGTGGCCGTCCAGGTTCCTACCGTCGCGGTCCAGGTGACGGCGCCGGCCGTGAACCTGCCCAAGGTGCCGACCAACATCCCCACCTCACCCGGGGATCTGGAAAAACTGCCGGCCATGGTCCAGCAGTATTTGGGCGACGTGCCGCCCGATCAACTGCCCCAGGCCATTGCCCAACAGATGCAGACCCTGTCGCCCGAAGAGTTGCAGGCGATGATCGCCTCCCTCTTCCCCGGCGTGGATGTGGCCCAACTGCCCGCCGTCGTCGCGGCTTCTTTCCCCGGATTGCCTCAGGCTCAGGTACAGGCCTTGTTGGGCCAGGTCTTTCCCGGGCAGACCTTCCAGATACCCCAGGTTGGAGGCGCCGTCAGCGGGCGCATTGCCGTGGGGATATGGGATGGGCAGAGCGAGTGGCGCGATCTGTACCTTGTGAATGTGGCCACCGGAGCATCGGAAAAGTTCCTGAGCCTGGCCAGCGAGCCCGCCGTTTCACCCGATAGGCAGTGGATGGTCTATTACAGCCGGGACCCCAGCAAGCTGGGCCTGCGGCTGATCAAGCTGGATGGCACCGGAGACATGGCCCTGACATCAAGCAGAGCACATGCCTATCCC
>CAYVLO010000184.1:0-6605 GCA_964452125.1 uncultured Anaerolineaceae bacterium
GACAGGCTGCTAGGCGCTGTGCCGGTAGAGTCGATTCACCGCGCCTTTGAGCAGGTCCATCTGCCCATCGTAGGGGATGGGTACTTGCTCCTGTCCAAACTCGGCGTGCCCTTCGATCTCCAGGCGGTCCTCGAACCGTTGCAGGGATTCCAGAACCAGGCCCTGGGCCGGTTCGACCGTCGCTCCGGCAAAGAGTTCGATGGCGGTCGAGAGGATGGCATAGGCGCCCTCGTTGCCGTCGGCGGGGTTGCCAAGGAGGTTAATTCGGGCTGGGATGGTCAGTTGGTAGCGCATTCTTCAAGCCAATTTTCCATGCAGGGTCTGTGGCAAAGACCGGCTTCAGGTCACCCGCTGAGTAGATTCAGCCAGAGGGTGATGGTCGGCAGGCTGGCCGCGGTGGTGGCCAGGGCGGCTACTGAGGCGAACGAGGGATCCGAATCGAACTCGGTCGCCAGAATGGTCGTGATCACGGCCGTGGGCATGGCGGTCTCGAGGACCGTCACCTGGAAGGTCAACCCTTGCAGTCCGATCAAAGTGGCCAGGCCAAGGGCGATCAGCGGCGCGACCACCAGGCGGCCCACAGTCACCACGGCAATCGCCGGCCAGTGGATGGAGCGCCGCTCATCCTGAATGGTTTCGACCAGGCGCAGGCCCAGCACGGCGAGCATGGTCGGAACGGCTGCCTGACCGAGGGTGTGGGCCGCTTTCATCACCGGTTCGGGCATGGGCAGACCTGTCAGGTTGACGGCCAGTCCCAGGATGGCCGCGTAGACCAGGGGAACGCCCGCAGCCTGGCGAAGGGCCATGCGGGCGGGGGCCCGGCCTCGCGCAGAGAGGTACACACCCAGGCTGGAGCTGAGCGCGGCGCTGATGGTAAAGTAGACGGCGGCCCTATCCACTCCGGGCTGGCCAAAGGCAAAGAGATTGACCGATAGGCCAAAGTTGCCGGCATTCATCAACAGCAAAGACAGGATAAACGCTGCCTGGGTAGGTCCTTCCAGCCGGAGGGGACGGGCGGCGATTGTGCCCAGAATCCACATGATGGCTGTGGTCGCCAACGCCACCAGGGCAATCTGACCGAATTCGGCCGTTGTGGCGGTCGAAGTGACCAGCGAATCAAAGATCAGCATGGGGGAAAAGAGGTAAAAGGCAGCGCGCGACAGCGTCGGGGCGTGGAACTTGAGCCGGGCATGAGCCACAACGGCGGCTCCGACGATGAGAAAAACGGGCAAGACGACGGAAATGAGAAAGCTCATGAAAATACCTCTGCGATTCTACACAGTAACGGTTTCTGCATAGCGTGGCTCGCGTACCCACCAGTGCATGGCGGCAAAGGCCACCCAGTGGATCGCGAGGCTGATGGCAAACAACCACCCGTAGCTGATGCCGGCCAACCAGGCGCCCAGCATGGGAGCCACCACGGCGGTCAGTCCCACGGCGGTATTGGCCATGCCGATGTAGGTCGGCCGGCGCTGAGGTTCCGAGAACTCGAGGATGACCAGGATGCCCGAGACCAGGTTGGCCCCCGAGCAAATGCCCAGGAGAAAGAACACGGCCAGGTACCAGAGGGCCGAGGGCGCCAACAGGGCCAGGGTAAAGGACAATGCCCCCGAAGCAGCGCCCAACTCCATCGAGAGCTTGTGTCCACGGCGGTCGGCCAACAGGCCAAAGAAAATACTCCCCAGAGTCTGACCCAGAAGGGAGGCGACGGTAAAGAATCCGACCATGCTGTCGGGCACGTTCCAACGTTGGACGGCGGATACGGTCAGGAATCCGGTGCCCATGCCGCCCAGGGCCAACAACGACCGGGAGAGCAGAAACCGGCGAAAGTTGTGGTCGCGGCGGACGATCTGTGGCAATCGGGACAGAAACTCGCGGTTGGTCTGGCGCGGGCTCCGGACCGGATGGGGCGGTTCGCGCACCAGGATCAAAAAGATCCAACTGACCGTCAGGGCCGCCGCTGCAATGCCGAACACGAGGGCGAAATTGGTGGCAAAGGCATAGCTCCTCAGAATCCAGGCGCTCAGCAGGGCTCCCAGCGCGCCCATGCCCATGCCCACAAAGGAAATCAGGCCAAATGCGCGCCCGCGCCGCGTGACCGGAAAGCAACGGGCCAGGAGTTCCTGCCACGCCGGAGCAATGAATCCGGCGCCCAGCGAGTGCCAGGCATAGCCCAGCAAAAAGAGCGCCAGGGCAAGGGATGGCGTCTGGACGGCCACCAGCGCGGCGATGACAGGCAGAACCATGGGCACGCGCTCCAGAAAGAACCCCACATTGACAACGATTGGTTTTTTCCAGGGCAGCCGTTCGATGAAATTGGCTGTGAGGAGTTGGGGCAGAAACCACCCGGCCTGGGCAATTACGGCCACTAGACCCAGGTAAAAGGGTTCCGAGGTCAGTTTGCTCACAAAGAGGGGAACGATCGTCGCTGACGAGATAAAGCTCGCCCCGAAAAAAAAGGCAGCCCCGTCGCCCAGGTTGAACGCCAGGTTCCAGGCATAGTGGCGCTCGACCTCCGCCTCGGTTTCGGCTTCTGTTCGCGCCGGGATGGGCCGATCTGCCTGTACCAGGGCGATCGCAACCCGCCGCAGCCAATTTCCCCTCGAACTCATTAGGGTTCGCTACCCACGCCTTTCGTAGGTCTGGATAAAGGCCTCGCCACGCGCCAACAAGTCGTCGTGATCGGCGGGCGGCTGGGCGCTGTCCAGCAGCTTGCGCGTATGCTTGCGTAACAACCCTTCGGCCGGCGGACATCCCCGAGCCTGCCACTCTTCCATGGTGAGCAGGGGAAAGATACCGCTCTTGTAATAGGCGCTCCGGAACCGCGCCAGCGTCAGGTCCGACATCAAGTAATTGCCGCCCGGCCCCACCTCGGCCATTTGATCCACAGCGACGTGGGCCTCGTCCAGGGAAAAGCCGCCCGCAAACATGCGCGCCTGGACAATGATCTCGTTGGCATAGACCACGATGGCGGGCGAGAAGGCTTTGGAATCCAGGTTGTCGCCGACAAAGGGCGCCAGTCCCACCTTCCCGATGCAGGTCAGGAGGTGGTTCATCCACTGATGACCGCTGGCCAGCAGGTCGGCGCCCCAGCCCACCCCGCTGCCCGAGGTCCCGGCGTGGGGCAAGCGGTAGTGATCCATCATCTCGGCGCAGCACAGGTTGACCAGGTAGCTCTGCGGATCGTAAAAGCTGCCCATGCCCTTCATGTCAAAAAAGGCCGGGAGATTGCCCAGGATGACGGGCGAGCCCTCTCGGATCAATTGGCTCAGGGTCAGGCCTGCCAGAAGCTCGGCAGTAAGGAGGGCCAGCGTGCCGCCGGGCGTAATGGGCGCCGATGCCCCCGACATGCCATAGTTGGAATAGATGTAGGGCAGCCCCCGCTCGGCCGATGCCCACATTTTGTCGATGGTGCCCCGGTTGATCACCAACGGCGTGATGGGGTTCAAGTAGGGCACGACAAAGGGTCTCGACGCCAAATCGCCATGCAGGTGTTCCAACAGGTCGAGCACAGCCGGGAAAGCGGTCTCATCGGATACCAGGATCACCAACGGCTTGGTCGTGTTGGCCGCCATCTCTAAGGTGGCGTACAGATCCGACAGATGGGTGGGCACGTCCTGGACGATACCCACTGTGGAGATGAGGTCGTAGCTGGGCAGAACGTGCCCCAGCCGCACCAGGGAGGCCATATGCTGGCGCGTGAATGGGGTGACCTGATCGGTCTCGGGATCCTGGTAATAGAGCGCGGTCACCCCGATGCCAAAGCGGGCCGGACCCGGGAGTTGAAACGCCGGTTCGCCGCTGCGGTTGTACACATGGACCGAACTCGGCGCCGTTTGGATCGCCCACTCGATCAGTTCTCGGGGGATGCGCACCCGGTTGCCTTCCACGGCGGCAGGAGTGGCAGCCCGGGCGAACAGATCGCAGGCTCGTTCCGAGTCGACGCGAACGCCCACAGTCGACAAGATCTGTAGCGCATACTCGTGCACCTGCTGGATCTGCGCTTCGGTCAAAACGGTGAGATTGGGTTTTGCAATGGTCGGATCGTTCATGTCTTCCCCCTGTTTTATGGTGGGTCCTGCTGCTTGTGGCGACAGGGCCCGGCAAACGGCTTACCAGAGTGCAAGCTGGCCTGTGGACTCGGTCAGGCGGTGCCCGCCCACGCCCAAGAGTCGAATGGGCCTGCCCGGTTCCCAGGCCCGCTGAAACAGCGTCAACGCGGCCCGATAGATCTCGACCTCGTCGTCGATGGGGACCGAGAGGCTCATCTGGCGGCTCAAGGTCGAGAAATCGGAATAGCGCAGTTTGATGGCAATCGTTCCGGCTGCCACCCCCGAGCGCTTCAGATAGCGGCTGACTCGCTGGCTGAGCGTCCACAGGTGCCGCTTGAGTGCGTCCAGGTCGGCGATGTCGCGCTCAAAGGTGCGCTCCTGGCTGATCGACTTGCGCTCGTGCTGGGTGATCACGGGCCGCCTGTCGATGCCCAGAGCCTGGCGGGCCATCGAAGCGCCATGGCTGCCAAAACGGGCTCGCAACTCCTCTTCGGGAACCTGGGTCAGATCCTTGACTGTGGTAACGCCCATTTCGGCCAGCTTGTCGGCGGTGACCGGGCCCACGCCCCACAACACGCGCACCGGCAGCGGCGCCAAAAAGGCCGCTTCTTCGCCAGGAGGGACCACCGTCAGTCCTCCCGGCTTGTCCCGATCGGAGGCGACCTTGGCGACCAGCTTGTTGGCCGCCACCCCGAGCGAGGCCGACAGGCCTACTTCCTGGCGCACGCGCTGTTGGAGATCCCGCGCCCGGCTAATCACCGCCTCCCAGGGCGATCCCTCCTCGGTGAGGTCCAGAAAGGCCTCGTCGATGCTCATCTGCTCCACCAGCGGCGAAGCCTGGCGCACGATGTTCATCACCCTACGAGAGTACTCACTATACAGCGAATGCCGCGGCGTTACCACGATGGCCTCCGGGCAGAGGGACAGGGCTCGGGCCATGGGCATGGCGGAGTGGATGCCGTAGGCGCGCGCCGGATAGGAAGCCGTGGCCACCACTCCCCGCTGGTTCGGCTTGCCGCCGATGACTACCGGTTTGCCTTCCAGCTCGGGATTCTCCAGGACCTCCACGGCGGCATAAAAAGCATCCAAATCCAGGTGCACAATGGCTCGCGGTTGATCCACAATCCTTTCGTCTCCAGGTCGTGGGCAGGCGCTCAGGCGGCCATTTCGTTGGCCTGCTCAGGCAGCCAGCGCCTGAGCATCAGGAACCCGACCGCAGCCAGCAGCCCAAAGGCCAGCCCTCCATACCAGATGGCCACCGGCGACACATGATCGTTCAAATAGCCGCCTAGAATGGGTCCGACAGCCATACTAAAAGCCCAGGTGAGGCCGTAGATGCCCATGTACCGCCCCCGCATGTCAGCCGGCGACAGGTCGGCGGCCAGTGTGGTGCCGGTTGGCACCAACAGCAACTCCCCAAAGGTCAAGATGACCATACTCAACCAAAAACCCCAGAACCCTTGCCCCAGGGCCACGCTTCCCGCGCCCACTGCATACAGCAGCGCCCCTGCCGCCAAAACCGGCAGGTAGGGCAGGTGTTTGCTGTGCTGAGTGACCTGGTACTGGAAAATGACGACCATGACGGCATTGGTGGCCATAATAAATCCGTATTGGCTTTCGATGACGCCAAACTGCTCTTTGGCATAGACCGGAAGCAACACCATCAGCAGCGCCGAGGGCACAATGGCGGCCGTCGATACGGCGCAGTAGGCCAGGAACGGTCGATCGCGGAGCAGGGGGCCATAGCCGCCTCTCGTCGGTTGGGATTGGGCCTCGCTCTGTTGGGACGACAGGGTTTCTTGGACCCAGAAGAGGACCAGGGCCGCAAAGATGATGTAGGCAACACACGCTCCCAAAAAGGTCCAAAAGTAGGACACGGCCGCCACAAAACCGCCAATGGCCGGCCCGATGGCAATACCCGAGTTGTTGCTCATCCGCAGCAGGGCATAGGCGCCGGGTCGCTCCTTGGGCTCGATCAGATCGGCGACCATGGCGTTGCTGCCAATGCGGTACAGGGGGCCAATGCCTCCGTTGATCGTCATCAAGATGGCCAGCATCGACACGCTGGTCGCCATATTCAGCGTCAGATAGACCAACCCGCTGCCCAGAAGGCTAAACACCATGATGCCCTTGCGGCCCATGCGGTCGACCACCGGCCCGGCTAGAAAGGTGGTGGCGATGCCGGCGGCCGAGTTCAGGCTCAGGATCAGCCCCACCGTGGTCAGGGGCACGTCGAATTGCTGGCGGATGTAGATGGTCATAAAGGGCCAGACCATGCTGCTGCCAATCGAGCTGATCAACATCCCGCCACAAAGGACCCACAACTGACGAGGGTAGGCTGATAGCAGTTGTCCGATGCGTTGTTCGAGGCGATGGCTGTTCAGGATCCCTCCGATGTACTGCGCCAAGATACCGTGGACGCTATCTTATCATACTTCTGTGGGTCAAGCAATCCTGTTCTGTGGTTGTGTATACAGGTCGGTGGGGAATCTCTTGTGGGGGCCTACCGAGGCCCCCACGCCCCCCGGCCGGGGGCCTAAGCGCCCGCAGACG
>CAYVLO010000185.1:0-6591 GCA_964452125.1 uncultured Anaerolineaceae bacterium
CTATCAAGAGTTTCTACCCCTCGAATCGCCGGTTCTGGACGTGGGTTGCGGCGACGGGCATTTTGCTTCGGTGACCTTTCCCCATGCGCTGACGGCGGGTATTGATCCGGCGGTGGCCTCGCTGCGTGAGGCGCGCGACCGAGGGGCGTACCAGGTGGCGTCCCAATCCCTGGGCAACGCGCTGCCCTTTGCCAGCGATCATTTTGCCACCGTGATCAGCAATTCCGTTCTGGAACATATCCCGGACGTGGAGCCGGTGTTGGGCGAGATCGCCCGCGTGCTTCGGCCGGGGGGGCGCTTGATCATCTGCATGCCCAACCAGCACTTTGCCGAGCTTCTCTTCTTTACCCAACTCTTTCGTCGCCTTTACCTGGGCGGCCTGGCGGCGGCCTATGAGCGCTATTTCAACCGCATCTCGCGCCACCATCATTGCGATGGCGACGATGTGTGGCAGGCCCGCCTGGAGGAGGTGGGGCTCCAGGTGACCGAGTCCTTTGAGTACTTTTCGGCGCGGGCGCTCCACGCCCTGGATCTGGGCCACTATTTTGGGGCGCCCAGCCTGATCGCCAAGAAACTCCTGGGCCGGTGGATTCTGGCGCCGCAGCGCTGGAATTTGGCCCTGACAGAGCGCTGGCTGCGCCCCCTCTATGAAGAGGAATTGCCCCCGGTGGGCGCGTATCTGTTCGTCCTCGCTCGCAAACCCCGATAACCCTCGAAACGGTCCCGTCCACGAGTTCCGTTATCGGGCACGGCTACTCCCTATGGGTGGACCCCCGTTTTCACGGGGGTGACGCTGTGACTCGCGTCCTTGCAGAAATTTGCACAACCCTCGAAAAGCCGGTTTGTGAGTCGGCCCTTCTGATGCTATAATGGGCAGCGTGCCCCTTGTTCGACCGGATCATGGCGGCACGCGGGCAGAGACTCGAGAGGGGAGTGGATGGTGACCAAAGGGCAACGTCTGGCGGCTTTGTTGCTATTGGCAGCCGCCCTGGCTCTTGCGGCGTTGGGCCAGATCTACTTTTTTCACCGACGGGAATATCTCTGGGACGGCGTCCTCTTTTATGGCGTGGCGGTGATCTGCTTCCTGCTGGCCTGGCGCGTTCTCTCCCCCCCGACCCGGGCGGAGCGCCCTACGCGTTCCTGGCGTGTGGGATTTGAATGGGTCCTTCGCCACCCAGTGCCCTCGCTGCTGTTGATCGCAGGCGCCACCCTCTCGGGGTTTGCCACGCTGCTGGTCCGGCCTCGCGCCTGGGACTCGTACACCGGCGATCTGGCGGCCTTCTGGTTGGCCGGCATCGCCTGCGTGTTGGGGGCGGCTTTTTGGCCGTCGTCGTGGAGCCGCTGCTCCCCGCGGGCTTGGCGATCGCGTTTTCGGTGCATCCCCCGCACCGCCTGGCTGGAAGCCGCGATGGTGGCAGGGCTGGCGATTTTGGCCTTTGCCCTGCGGGCAGTCTCGCTGGAATCGATCCCCTTTGCCCTGGGCGGCGACGAGGCCTGGCATGGGCTGTTGGCGCGCCAGGTCCTGGAGGGCAAGCTGCGCAACCCCTTTGTGATGGGCTATATGTCGATGCCCACCCTTTTCTACTGGCCCGTGAGCTGGTCGCTGTGGCTGGTGGGCGACACGATGGTCGGGTTACGCCTTCCTGCGGCGCTGGCTGGCGCAGCCACGGCGCCCGTGTTGTACCTGTTGGCCCGGCGCCTGTGGGGGCGGCGGGTGGCGTTTTTGGCGACGGCGTTCCTGGCGACCTACGACTATCACCTTCATTACAGCCGCCTGGGGGCCAACAATGTGTGGGATGCCCTTTTTGTGCTGCTGGCGCTGTGGGCCCTGGTCGAGGGGTTGGCCGCCAAGGAGCGACCCCACCAGGTGCGGGCCTACCTGCTGGCTGGGCTGGCCATGGGGCTGAGCGCCTACTTTTATACCGGGGCCCGATTGCTGCCATTGATGATCGGGGCCTATCTGCTGTTCCTTTGGCTGCGGCCACGACTGGTTCGCGCCCGCGAAACCCCCTGGCCCGGGCTGGACGGGCGGCTGATTCTTCTGCTGCTCGTGGCCTTTGCCGTTGCTGCCGGTCCGATTCTTGGGTTTGCCCAGGCCCACCCTGACGACTGGAACGCCCGGGTCAATCAGGTGGGTATCCTCCAATCGGGCTGGCTGGCCCGCGAACCGGGTCTGACGGGCAAAAGCACGCTCCAGATCCTTGCCGAGCAGTTGGGGCGAGCCGCCGGGGCCTTTCACGTCTTCCCCGACCGGACGGCATGGTATGGCGCAGATCGACCGCTGCTGGGATTCCTGGCGGGGATGTTTGCCATGCTGGGCATGGTCTGGGCGGCGATGCATTGGAAGGACCGGCGTTGCTTTTTGGTGCTGCTGTGGTTTTGGTCGGTGATTGTCACCGGCGGCATGCTCACCGAGAGCCCGCCCTCCAGCCAGCGGTTGGTCCTGGCAATCCCGGCGGTGGCGCTGCTGGTGGCCTTGGGGCTGGAACAGACGGTGAACCTGGCGCGCCGGGCCGCCGGCCTGGATGTCCACTGGGAGCGCGTGGCGCTGGGCGCCCTGCTCCTGGCGCTGGCGCTGGGTAGTGTGCATTTCTACTTTGTCGAGTTTACGCCCCAGCGGCGCTATGGCACGGCCAATGCCGTCACGGCGACCATGGTGGGCCACTACCTGGAAGGGCTAGACGCCGGGTATGACGCCTATTTCTTTGGGGCGCCCTCCATCTATTGGGCCTTTGGGTCCATGACCTTTCTGGCGCCTGCTATCGATGGTCGCGACGTGGTAGAACCCCTGTCGGCCCCCCCAGAATGGAACCTGGATGGGCAGAGTACTGTTTTTTTGTTCGTCCCAGAAAGGGCTGCAGAATTGGCCTGGGTGCAGCAGCGTTGGCCCGATGGCGAGGCGCGCGAGTTCTATGATCAGGAGGGACGCCTGCGATTCCTCGCCTACGAGGTTCCGCCGGCAGGGAACCCGTAGCAGATCAGCCTCAGTCCCATGGGGACTCAGTTGGCTTCGATCGGGGGACTGGGTTCAGGGCTGTCAGGGGTTGCCCACGAGGCTTGAGCATTGGCGATTTGGCTCTGGCGCCACAGCACCAGCACCCCTGCCGCCGAGGCAAAGGCGAGGATCAGGTCGATGATCTGAGTGATGCGCCAGGGGCCGAGCACGATGGCCTCGTCGCCCCGCGCGAGATCCAGAAAGAACTGCGCGGCAAAGTAGAGCAGGGAAAAAATCAGGAATCCTGCGCCGGCAAAGGTCCAGCGATCCCGAAGCAGCCAGACGATCAACAGCAACAGCAAAGCCAGACCCAGGCCCATGATCTGGGTGGCGAATCGCGGCGCCACCACGCCATAGATGTCGGGCAGGACCAGGGTGCCGAACCCCTCGCCCAGGCGACCATAGGCGCTGCCGCCCATCAGGCAGGCGGCCCAGCCAAAGGCAATGGCCAGCGCCAGGCTGGGTGTGAGCAGATCGGCCAGTTCCCAAAAAGAGACGCGGTCTGCGGTGTCGGCATGGAATTCGGTCAGAAGGAACAGGACCAGCAGGCCGCCCAGGAATGCCCCGTGGAACGATAGTCCGCCTTCCCACAGCCGCACAATCCGTCCCCAGTCCTCGCCAAAGGCGCTCCAGTTGGCGACGACAAAGCCGAGCCTGCCGCCGACGATGCCGCCGAGGAGGATCCACAACCCCGCATCGAGGACCCGGTCGGGGGACAGCCGGCGGCGCTTGGCTTCATAGTAGGCAAGGGCCAGCGCCAGGATCAACCCCAGATCCAGCAGCACGGTGTAGGTGGGAATCGTTAGCTTGCCGATGGTGAATAGATTGGGATGCATTCTGCTCTGTCGACTGTTTGTGTCCGGGCCAGATGCCGCCCTGCCCCGTGGATGTCCTCGGGGCAGGCTGTGTAGTGGCTATTCCTGAAGGCCTTCTACGATGCGCACGTAGCGATCGACGATGTCCTGGGCTTCCTGGTCGGAACTCCCCTCGGCATAGATGTGGAACCTGGGGTAGTCCGGGTCGGGCAAGATCAATACCCATTCCCGGTCGCCCAACAGGATTTTGATGCCGTCGATCAGCTCGGCGCGGCGGTCTTTGTACTGCTCATTGAGCAGGCGCATGACCGTGCCTTTGGCCTCCCAGGGGCAGGAGACCTCCCGGTGGGCGATATAGTACTCAGGGAGTGTGGCGATGACCTGGGAGAGGCTCGTCTTTTGGATGGCAAGGCATTCGATCAGTTTGACGGTGGCCATAAGCCCATCGATGGCCGCCTGAAATTGAGGGAACACAAAGTTGCCCATACCGTCGGCAGCCATGAGCACGCCTTCTCGGGTCGACATTTCCATCAACGATTGAGAATCCACTTTGCAGCGGAGGACCTGCCCTCCATGCTGTTGGGCGATCTTTTCGAAAATGTTGGGCATGTTATCGGGGACGACGAGGGTGTGGCCCGGGTTGATCTGCAACACCAAAGAGGCCATGGCAGCGGCGGCGGCAATTTCGGATACGTGATGGCCCTGCTCGTCTACCACAAAGATCTTTTCCCCACCTACGTCCATCCGCACGCCCAGGTCGGTGTCGAGCGCGCCGGTGATCAGCGCCATCTGGTGCAGCGCCTTTTCGAATTCGGCCGGCGGCACCGACATTTTGTCACCGTTGACCTGGGCGGCGAGGGGCACCACTTCTACCCCTAACTCGCTAAGGATTGGTGAGAGCGCTTCGGATGTGGTGGCGTAGGCAAAATCGACGACGATTTTCATGTCCGCTTGACGAATGGCCTCGATGTTGACGGCCTTGAGAAACCCTTCGATGTAGGTCTCGATGACTCGGGGAGCATATTCGATGGTGCCGATTTCGTCCAGGTAGACCCGGCGAAAGTCCTCCCGGAAAAAGGTGCGTTCGATGGCCCGTTCGGCGTTTTTGCTCAGGTTTCCGCCATCGCTGTTAAAGAACCGAATGTCGGTGACACGGCGGTCAAAGGGCGAGATGCGGACATGGACGCCGCCGACCGCTGGGGTGACCTTGGTGTAGTAACGGGCCACAGGAATGGGCATCGAGCGCAGGTCCTGAGCGTGGATGCCGGTGGAAGGCAAGCCCGAAATGACGGCCCGTTTGAGCATCCGCGGACTGCGGTGGGGGTCGCGGTTGATGGTGACGCTGCTGCCCTTGGGCAGGGTGGCCCCAAAGGCGGCGCCGATCTTGGCAGCGAATTCGGGGGTAAGGTCGACGTTGGTCACGCCCGTGACGCCAAAGCGGCCAAATAGCACCCGACGGCCGCGGGCGCCCCAGATGATACTGCTCTTGATCGTGGCCCCCGGCTCGATCTCTTTTTCGGGCCAGACTTTGACGTTGGCGTGGAGGACGGCGCCTTCGCCGACGATGGAATTGTCGCCCAGCACCACGCCTTCGAAAATGACAGATTTGGCCTTGATGGTACACTGCCGGCCAATGATGGCGCCTCGTATCTCGACGCCCTCGCCAATGTAGCAGTTGCGCCAGATGATGCTGCGCTCGATGTGGGCTCGGTTGTCGAGGATGGTCGAATCGCGAACGACCGTGGGGCCGTGGATGATCACACCGCCCTTGACCTTGACCTCGTCGCCGAGATAGATCGGTCCGTAGAGTTGGGCGTCTGGGGCGATTTCTACGCCCTCGCCCACCCACACATCGCCGCCGATGTGTTTGCCCAGGGGCTCGGTCATCACGCGATGGTAGAGCACGTCGGCGCTGGCGCGCATATACTCGCCAATGTCGCCCACGTCGGTCCAGTTGCCGCTGGCGACATAGCCGTACAAAGGACGTCCTGCTTTGAGCAATTCGGGAAAGACGTCCTTGCTCCAGTCGGTGGGCACGCCTTCCTCAATAAGGTCCAGTACCGACGGCTCGATGACATAGATGCCGGTGTTGACCGTGTCGGAGATGACTTCGCCCCACGAGGGCTTTTCCTGGAACTGGGTGATCCTGCCATCGTCGTCGGTGATGATCACGCCGTATTCAAGGGGATTGGGAACGCGATACAGCGTCAGGGTGGCCTCTGCACCCTTTTCGTTGTGAAAGTCGATAACTTCTTGGAGGTTAATGTCGGTGACGGCGTCGCCGCTGATGATGACAAAGGGCTCATCCAGGAACTGCTGAGCGTTCTTGACGCTGCCGGCCGTGCCCAGTGGACTCTCTTCAATGGCATAGTGGATTTTCATATCCATGCTGGACCCATCGCCAAAATAGTCCTGGATGATTTCGGGCATAAAGTGAAGGGTGACGACGACCTCGGTAATCCCCTGGCGCTTGAGAAGATCGAGGATATGAGCCATCACTGGTTTGGACACGATGGGGACCATCGGCTTGGGTCGACCAATGGTTAATGGGCGCAGTCGAGATCCTTCTCCTCCAGCCATGACGACAGCTTTCATCGTCAGCTCCTTTCGTTGTTCGAATTTGGGGATGCAGGTACATACCTTATCATACCACAAATAAAGGCAGAAGCCAAGCGGTAATTGGGTCGGTTGGGGTGTATTTCAACTTTCTGGGTGAGTTCGTTACACCCTTTGGGTGGTGAGTAGACATCCTCTGGAGTGCGTGCCTGCCCAGCAGGACGC
>CAYVLO010000186.1:0-6546 GCA_964452125.1 uncultured Anaerolineaceae bacterium
TTCGCACCTTTGCTCGCCGGAGGGTTACCTGCTCGGCAATTTTTCGGCACCAAAGGCCCCGCCAGAGGCACCTAGCCGTAATAAAAGGGGAGCAGGACCGTCAGCAGGGCCAGCGCGTCCAGGGTGACCATGCCCCCCAGGCCCGCCAGTCCCGACCACCGGCGCCACCGTCGCGGGGTGAGGGCGTACAGGCCCGCGCACAAAAAGGCGGCGGTGGGCGCCACGGCCGCCGCGGCGTAGCGAGCCATGGGCCAATTAAAGTTGCGGGTCAGCAGCATGGGATGGATTCTCAGGACGGCGCTCCCCCAGGCCGCGAGCCAGACCGCGACGAGCACTCCCCAGGCCGCCCATTTCCACGACGAATCCTTATCGGGGGCGCGCGCCTGGCGCACCAGAGCCTTGAGGCAGCCGATACAAGCCAGCGCCGTGACCGCCAGCAGGCCGTAGAAAAGGGGATCGGGCAGGCTCAGGTGTCCCCAGCTCAACCGCCCCCAGAAGCTGTTGTGCAAGAGCCAGAGTTCGTCGCCATAGACCCACCCTGTGCGCCGCCCATCCAGCAGCGAGGTTACGATCCAGGCGAGGGGCTGGCGATAGACCTGCTTGTCGCCGATCCAGCGCCGCAGACCCGGCCCGCTCTTTTCGGCTGACGGGTTGCGCAGCAGATTGACAAAGGCCTCCCCGTCCCATTGCCCACTGCGGCCCTCGCCATCGGCGAACACTGGTTCCTGATCGGCTGCCCGCTCGCCGGCCGCCAACACCAGCCCGTCAATGGCGATCACCGTGTGGGGATCGGCGTTGTCCGACAGAATCACGTGGGTGGCTACGCCAGGCGCGTGGGCTCCGATGGTGGCCGTCAGGGCATGGAATTGCCAATCGCCACTGACCTGCGCTTCCGAACTGTGGACGGTGAGGCCATCGTGCACCCAGAAGGTCACCCGGGCGTCTTGGCCGGTGGTTGTCTTGATCCAGGCGCCCAACGTGACCGACTGTCCGCGCAGGCTTTGCCCCGCCTCACGTTCCAGCTCCTGGAAGACGCGCCTCGGATAGGGGTCGCCCGTGGCCGACAGGGCCAGGGCCGCCTCGCCCAGCATGCCTTCGCCCCCGATCCGGTTGGCGGCAGCGGTGGGTTTCTCGCTGTACCAAAAGGCGGCGTGCCGTCCCCAGGTGCAGGTCAGCAGCAGGGCCACGGGCAATAGAAGGAGCGCGCCCCACCCGAGCCAGCGGCGCTTGGACGCTGGCACGAGACCGATGCCGAGGGCGAGCACGGCGGCGAGGGCCGCCATACTGGCCGTGTTCTTGATGGCAAAACACGCACCGGCCGAGGCTAAGACTGCCACGGCCCGCTTCCAGGTGAGTCCCCGCCGCAAGAGTCGCACACTGGCCCACAACAACAGCGTCACTGCGGCCACGGCGGCCACATCGTTGTTCACGGCCGTCATCAGATCGGTGAACGGGGGCAACAGGGTCACGAACGCGGCCACCGCCAGGGCGAACCCCGGGCGTTGCGGCAAGAGTTCCTTCACCAGTCCATAGGTTGAGGCCACAATGAGGAGGTAGAACAGAATCGAGACCAGCCTTGCCAGGTAAAGCTGGGTTTCCACAGACTGATGGCTTGCCAGCAACTGGGGTAGCGCCTGCACCAGATAGTAGAATGGGGGATGGCCCAACTCGGGCATGCCGATGTGCGGGGGCTGCTCCGACCACAGGTTGATCACTGGCTCTCCGAGCTGCCGGTAAAAGCCAAACGCCTTCATCGAAGCGGCAATCTCGCGGCGCATCTCCAGGTCATAGTCGTCTGCCGCGGGCAGGCGGCGCAGCTCGGCGATGAGGCGCGCGTATTCAAAGTGGGTGGGCTCGTCGTAATGTTGCCAGGGCGGCAGGACGGCCAGGTACAGGAGCCCACGCACCAGGGTCAAAAGCAGCACCAGGAGGAACAACTGCTTGAAGAGGGGCATCCGCTGTGGTTTGCAGGTGGTTTGGGGCACACCGGGTGGATTCAATAGGCCCCCCGTCCTTTGATGACGGCGCCGATGGTGCGCCACAGAATCTGAATGTCCAACAGCAGCGAATAGTTCTGGATGTAGAACAGATCTTCCTCGGTGTGGAGGTGCAGGGGTTTGTCGCTGCGGCCATTCACCTGCCACCAGCCCGTGAGCCCCTGGGGCACGGCGAACCGCTGCCATTGCCAGGGCTCGTACCGATCCACCAGCCAGGGAAGCTCGGGGCGAGGACCCACCAGACTCATCTCGCCCTTGACGGCGTTGAGGATCTGGGGCAGTTCGTCCATGCTGGTGCGGCGAAGGAATTTGCCCACCCGGGTC
Source organism: uncultured Anaerolineaceae bacterium (assembly GCA_964452125.1). GTDB lineage: Bacteria > Chloroflexota > Anaerolineae > JAAYZQ01 > JAAYZQ01 > CAZNQW01. The sequence goes on from CAYVLO010000186.1 coordinate 2,322, forward strand.
ACCCGCGGATCGTCGGGGCGCTTGAACAACAGGTGCCCGTCCTCAGAGACGCGGGTGACGTCGGCCAGGTGCTGATCGGCGTCGACCCGCATGGACCGGAATTTGTACATCCAGAAGAGTTTGCCGTTTTCCCCCACCCGCTGTTGCCTGTAAAAGATCGGGCCCCGCGAATCCAGTCGGATGGCGAGGGCGATCAAGGCCAGTAGCGGGGAGATCAGGCACAACGTGAGGGTTCCCACGACAAGGTCAAAGGCTCGCTTGACCAGGCGCTCAAAAGGCGATAGAGAGGGTTGGCGCAAGGTGATCATCGGCATGCCGGCAAACTCTTCGACCACCGTCCGCAAAAGAGTCGTTTTGACATAATCGGGGACGATGCGCACCCGAACCGGGAGCTTTTGCAGCTCGCCCAGCAGGCCAAAAAAGCGCTCATAGTCCTGCTGGGGCAAGGCGACCACCACTTCTTCGATCTCTTGTTCCTGAACCATGCGGGTGACCGCCTCGATCTCGCCCAATACGGGATGGCCAGCGAGGATCGTCTCCTGCGGAACCGAGTCGTCGAGAAAGCCCACCGGTTCCAGGCCGGCCCATCGGAATTGTTCGACCATTTGGATGGCATCCAGGCCGGTTTCGCCGGCGCCCAGCACCAACACCTTGCGCGTGGGGTAGCGGGGTATGTCCAGCAGCGAGCGTGCCCCCGCCCAGGCCAGGCGCGAGCCGATCAGCAGGATCAGATCCAGGGCATAGAACAGGAGGATCTGCAGCCGCGAGACCTCGCGATAGGAGAAATACAACACGCCGGCCAGAATCAGGGTAGACAGGGTGACGGCTACAATGATGGCCTGGGCTTCGTCCACGGCTTTGAGGGTGCGGGGGGCATACACCGATAGGAGGAGAAAGGCGATGGTCCAGATGAGGGCCACGGCCAGATAGACAAAAGGAACCAGGCGGGTATGCTCGGTGGTCAGCGGTATGCCCACTGGTGACAGGGGCCTCAAGATGTAGGAAAGGAACAGCGCCAGTTCGGTAAGGGCGATATCGGATACCAGGCGCAAGAGGGCGTCATTGGCCCTCGACCGCTCTGACATGCGGATCTCTCCTGTCTAGCGCACGACGATGTTCACCAGTTTGCCGGGCACCACAATCACTTTGACGATCTGTTTCCCTTCGGTGTGTCGCGCCACGCCGTCGGTGGCCAGGGCCAGCTCGCGGGCCGTGTCGTCGGCCACGTCCACCGGCACCTCGATCCGGTCGCGCACCTTGCCATTGATCTGGACGATCAGGGTAATGGTCTCTTCGGCGGCGACGTCCGGATCCCAGGTGGGCCAGGCCTGCTGGTGGACCGAATAGGGCCGCCCAATCCTCTGCCATAGCTCTTCGGCGATGTGAGGACAGGCCGGGGCCAGGAGCAGGATCAGGCTCTCGATCGCCTCATCCCAGGCCGCGGTGCCATAGACCGGTTCCTCTTTGGCCTTGAGCAGCGCGTTGTTCAGCTCCATCAGGTTGGCGATGAAGGTGTTAAAGCCAAAGGTCTCCATGTCGTCGGTGGCCTTGCGGATCGCCTGATGGACTCGGCGGCGCAGCGCCCGGATCTCGGCATCGCTGGCCTCGCTCTTCCCGCCCGAACCCGGCTCCAACACGCAATCCCAGACGCGGTTCAAAAAGCGCACCAGGCCTTCGATGCCCTTGGAATCCCAGGGGCCGCCCAGTTCCCAGCGCCAACCGAACATCAAGTAGCCGCGCACGGTATCGGCGCCGAACCGCTCGACCAGGTCGTCGGGCGAGATCACGTTGCCGCGGCTCTTGGACATCTTTTCGCCATCCTCGCCCAGGATGATGCCCTGATTGCGCAGCATCGTCATCGGCTCGTCAAAGGGGACGATGCCCAGGTCGCGCATCACCTTGGTAAAGAACCGGGTGTAGATCAGGTGCATGGTGGCGTGCTCGACCCCGCCCGTATAGACGTCCACCGGCAGCCAATAAGCCGCTTCCTCCGGGTCGATGGGCATGGAATCGGCTGTGGCAGGGATGCCCTCCTGGTAATAGGGGCTGAGATAGGCATAGTGGTACCAGGACGAGCACATAAAAGTGTCCATCGTGTCGGTCTCGCGGGTGGCAGGGCCGCCGCACCTGGGACAGGTGGTGTGCAAAAAGCCCTCGTGGAACTTGAGCGGGCTCTCACCCGTGGGCCGGAAGGTGGCATCCTCGGGCAGCAGCACGGGCAGGTCCTCGTAGGGAACGGGCACGGTGCCGCACTGGTCGCAGTAGACGATGGGGATCGGCGCGCCCCACATCCGCTGCCGGCTGATGAGCCAGTCGTGCAGCCTGTAGTTGATCTCGAACTGACCTTTGCCCTGTTCCTCCAGCCACTCGATCACCTGGCCTTTTGCGACATCGCCGGGCGTGCCGCTGAACGCCTGGGAGTGGATCATGGCGCCGTATTCGTGATGAAACAGCACGTCCCGGTAAAAGGGGCGGCTCCACAGCAGTTCCATCACTGTGCGGTACGGGCCGGCCTCGGGGTCCAGCGTTTGGCAGCGGGCCACCAGGGCCCGGTCGCTCTCGACCGAGTCAAAGGCCACAACGCCATCGGCGAACACAAAGAGCCAGCGTCCCCCAACGATTTCGGTCCAGGCGTCGGGCAGGAGGTAGGGCTGCACCAATTGGGCGTAGGACTCGGCCTGCCCGGCCTGTAGGGTCACCGCCAGGCCCATCTCGTTGGGCTCGACGGCGAACCCGGCCTGGCGCAGCGATTCCTCCAGGCCTTCCTTGGCCGTGCCAGCGCGCACCAGGCTGCGGGTCTCGCCATCGGGGCGGTCGATGACCGGGATGATGGGCAGTCCGAACTTGAGGGCAAATTCAAAGTCGCGCTCGTCGTGAGAGGGCACGGCCATGATGGCTCCCGTTCCGTAGGTCATCATGACATAATCCGAGATCCAGATGGGGATGCGCTCTCCATTCGCGGGGTTGATGGCATAGGCGCCGATAAAGACGCCCGTCTTTTCCTTGTCGGTGGCCAGTCGCTCGATTTCGGTCTGGCGCGAGGCCTGGATCACATAGTCGTCGACGGAGGCTCGATACTCGGGCGCCGTCAGTTTGGCCACCAGGGGATGCTCGGGGGCCAGCACCATGAAGGTGGCTCCCCACAGGGTGTCGGGCCGCGTCGTAAAGACGACGATCTCGTCGCCCATCTCGGAGGTAAAGGTGACGTTGGCGCCCTCGCTGCGGTGGATCCAGTGGGTCTGCATGGCCTGCACCCGCTCGGGCCAATCGATCTCGGAGAAATCGAGCAGCTCTTCGGCGTACTTGGTAATGCGAAAGAACCACTGCTCCAGGTCCTTTTTGATGACCGGGGTATGGCAGCGCTCGCAGTGCCGGTCCTCGCCCCATACCTGCTCGCGGGCCAGGGTCGTGTTGCACTTGGGGCAAAAATCGACCGGCGCCGTGGCTTTGTAGGCAATGTCGGCCTCGTAGAACTTTAGGAAGAACCATTGGGTCCAGCGGTAATAGCCAGGCAGGCACGAGATGGCTTCCCGCTCCCAATCGATCATGGCGCCCATGGTGTGGAGCTGGCGGCGCATGTTGTCGATGTTGGACATGGTCCAGGTTTGGGGGTGGATGCCCCGCTCGATGGCGGCGTTTTCGGCGGGCAGGCCAAAGGCGTCAAAGCCCATAGGGAACAGAACGTTGTAGCCCCGCATGCGCATAAAGCGCGCCCGAGCATCGGAGGGAGCCATGGCATACCAATGACCGATGTGGAGGTTGCCGCTGGGATAGGGCAGCATGGTAAGGGCATAGTGTTTGGGCGTCTCGGGGTCGATAACTGAGCGGTACAGTTGGTCCGCTTCCCAACGGGCTTGCCATTTCGGTTCGATCTGTTGTGGGATGTACTTGTCGGCCATGTTCTCATCTCCTCGGTCCAAAAACGGATATCGCTGTCGCGTTGGGTCTGGGGCCACGCGGCAGCCCCCAGGGTGGGACCCCACTTGACGACAGCCAGCGTCCCAGAAGCCTGCCTGAGGTACGCAGCGATTATACACGCCAATGCCGGTTCCGTCAACTCTACCTGTGGCAAGCAGGGCCTTTGACGCGCCGGCCAATCAACCGCACGCAGACCTCATGGCAGATAGCGAGCCGGTACGGGCGATGCATGCGGTGCCCTGTGCGCAGCAACGCAAGCAGATTGAGCCAGCTCTGCAGAGATCGACCGAGTGGCGTCGTCTCGTGC
>CAYVLO010000187.1:0-6540 GCA_964452125.1 uncultured Anaerolineaceae bacterium
CCCCTGCAGTGGGCTTGGGCATGATTGGTTCCAAGGCGATGGAAGCGTTGGGTCGTAACCCTGAGGCCGCCGATCAGATTTTTGTACCCTTGATCCTGAGCCTGGCCTTTACCGAGGCCATCGGCATCTATGCCCTCGTAGTGGCGTTGATCATCAAGTTCGTCTAGCGATTCTGGGATCGAGCAAGCGTTTTCTGATCGGGCGTGTTCGATCCCTGGGAGAAAAACCCAGGGCTTGGGCTACCCATACCAGAATCAGAACCTGCAGGAGGTTGAGGCTTGGAAGCACTAGGCATCAATCTGGGGTACGTGGTCTCCCAGATTTTTAACTTTACTCTGCTTGCTGTGCTCCTCTACTTTGTCGCGTACAAGCCGGTACTCAAGATGCTGGACGAGCGATCAGACCGCATCAAGACGGGACTGGAAGACGCCGAGAAAGCCTCGAGGCGTGCCGCAGAGATGGAGCAGGAATTCGAGCGAAGGTTGGCCGAAGCCCGGAAAGAGGGTCAGGAGATCAGGTCTCAGGCCACTCAGATGAGCGAAAAGGCTCGCCTGGAAATCCTGGAGAAGGCTCGAGAAGAGGCGAGGGCAGAGATTGAAAAAGCCAAGGTCGAAATTGTCCGCGAACGGGAACTGGCGATGGCTGATCTTCGGCAGCAGGTTGCCGATCTCTCGCTCACCATCTCGGAAAAGGTGATTGGCGAGACGATCGACGAAAGAAAGCAGCGCCAGTTGATCGCCGAATTCCTGGAGCGCACCGAGGAACTCAAGTGAGCGCAAAAGCCCGACCACAGGATTATGCAGAAGCGATCTATGATCTGGCGTTCGAGGGCTGGTTCCGTCAGTTGGAAGGCGTCAGCCAGGCCCTCAAGTCGGACGCTTCTCTGCTCTCGACGCTAGGCGATCCGACCAGGACTACAGCCGAAAAGCTGGCTCTCCTGGAGGGTGCGCTGCCCATGACTTTGGAGCCTACGGTGCGGCGCTTCTTGGGCACGCTGTTGGAGGCGGGGCAGTTTGATCAGTTGGACGCCATTCTGTCCGAGTTTGACCGCCTCGTCCACCGAAGGGCGACCACCGAAACTCGATTGGTCCGCGTGACCAGTGCTGTTCCCCTGACGGAAGGGGAAGGGACTGCTTTGCGGGCCCGGTTGGTGGAGCGTTTTGGCCCCGACCTGGAGTTTCAATTTTCAGTGGATCCAGCCCTGATCGGGGGAGTGCATCTGCGTGTGGGCGACCAAGTCATCGATGGGAGCATCGCGGGCAAGTTGGCGGTGTTGCGAGATCGCTTGACTTCGTAGAGTCACGTACAACCAAAGGCGTGCAGCGTGCAGCTGTGTTTTCAAAGCACGACCGCCTGCAATCTGTGCTCTGATTTGAGGAGACTTGTATGGCCCTAGAAGCCAAAGACATCACGGCGATACTGAAAAAACAAATCGAGGCCTTTGATGCTCCCCTCCGGGCTGTCGATGTGGGCTCGGTGGTGGATGTGGGCGATGGCATTGCTCACGCCGACGGCCTGGCCGGCGTCATGTCCATGGAACTGGTCGAGTTCCCTCCCAAACCGGGTCGTGCGGAAAGCGTGGTCGGCCTGGCCTTTAACATGGAAGCCGACAACGTCGGTATCATCATCATGGGGGACTATACCAGCATCGAGGAGGGCGATGAGGTGCAGGGCACGGGCCGCATTGCCTCGGTGCCGGTGGGCACGGGCCTCATTGGCCGCGTGGTGAATGCGTTAGGGGAGCCGATTGACGGCAAGGGGCCCGTACCCTTTGACAAGTATCTGCCGATTGAGCGCATTGCGCCCAGCGTGGTGACACGCCAAAGTGTGGATACTCCGGTGCAGACCGGTATCAAGGCTATCGATGCGATGATCCCGATTGGTCGCGGTCAGCGCGAGCTGATCATCGGCGACCGGCAGACGGGGAAAACCGCCCTGGCGATCGACACGATCATCAACCAGAAGGGCAAAGACCTGATCTGCATCTATGTGGCCATTGGGCAAAAGCTGGCCCAGGTCGCTCAAGTAGTCGCCACGTTGGAAGAGCATGGCGCCATGGAGCACACAGTGGTTGTCGTTGCCTCAGCTTCCGAGACGGCCACGATGCAGTACATTGCGCCCTATGCCGGTTGCGCCATGGGTGAGGAGTTTATGGCTCAGGGCAAAGAGGCGCTGATCGTTTATGATGACCTGTCCAAACATGCCTGGGCCTACCGTCAAGTGTCGCTTTTGCTGCGCCGCCCGCCCGGGCGCGAGGCCTATCCCGGCGATGTCTTCTATCTTCACTCCCGGCTATTGGAGCGCGCCGCCAAGATGCACCCCGATCATGGGGGAGGCTCATTGACCGCCGTTCCCATCATCGAGACCCAGGCCGGCGATGTGTCGGCCTATATTCCCACCAACGTCATCTCGATTACCGATGGTCAGATCTATCTGGAGAGTGATCTGTTTTATGCGGGCATCCGCCCGGCGGTGAATGCCGGTCTATCGGTCTCGCGGGTGGGTGGCGCGGCCCAGTCGGCTGCCATTCGGCAGGTGGCGGGCAAGTTGCGCCTCGATATGGCCGCTTTTCGCGAGTTGGCCGCCTTTGCCCAGTTCGGGTCCGATTTGGACGAGGCCACCCGCCAGCAACTGGATCGGGGATTGCGCGTCCAGGAGGCGCTCAAGCAAGGCCAGTATGCCCCGGTTTCCCTCAGCGATCAGGTCATCATCTTTTACGCTGTGACCAATGGGTTCCTGGATGACGTCGAGCTGAACAAGGTGCGGGCTTTTGAGACGGGCCTGGTGCGATATTTGCGGGATGGACATCCAGACCTGGTCCAGCAGATTGCGACCGGCGCCAAAATGGACCAGCAGGTTCAGGATGCGCTCAGCCAGGCCATCCGCGATTTTAAAGCAAGCGCGGCCTATTAGGCTATGAAGAGACTTCTGGCACTAGTGCTCTTGGCTGGATGGTTGGGGAGCTGTGGATCGACTCCCCAGCCGACCGATGCGCCACCAACCCAGACACCCTGGATCATCATCGTGACGGCAACGCCGGGCCTGGTGGGCCAGATGGAACCTGAACCGACACAGACGCCCTGGATCATCATCGCCACGCCCACTCCGTCCAGTGTTGGAGTGCGCCCGCCGGCGACGGCAACCGCCTCTCCAACTGTGGCGGTGACCAGGGTCACCGCCACACCGACAGCTACACAACCCAGCGGTTCGGATGTCACAGAGTTCAAGTATCCGTCGCCCACGTTGGTCGATCCGCCCAATGGCAGGCCAGTGGGTTGGCAGGGTACGGTGACATTGGTGTGGCGCGGTGTGGGCGAGTTGGCAGCCGATGAGTACTACCATGTGCACCTGGATCGTCCACCTCGCTCGTCGGGCGAGCAATGGTATGGCGACTATGTCTATACCAAAGAAACCACCCATCTGGTGGACCAATCCTTTTTGGCGCCTTTTCATCTGACGCAGGAACAGGGTCGCACCAATGTCTATTGGTGGGTTCGCGTGGTTCGCAAGACCGGCGAGGATGAGAATGGGAAGCCGATTGGGGTGGATATCGGCAGCCCCAGTGAGAAGCGCTATTTTACCGTCGAGCCGCGGCCCGGTGATTCCTAGATTGTGTAACGAGGAGTAGCCCGTTGTCCAGCACACGAGAGATCCGGAGACGGATCCGCAGCGTCAAGAATATCTCGCAGGTCACCCGGGCCATGCAGATGGTGGCGGCTTCCAAGATGCGCCGCGCCCAGGAGCAGGTGCTGGGAACCCGACCCTACACCGAAAGGGCGTGGAAGGTGTTGAGCTTGCTTGCGAGCCAGAACGAGGTAGGCTCGGCATCTCATCCTCTGTTACAGGCCAGGGAAGAGATCCGCAATGTGGGAATGCTGCTCATCACTGGGGATAAGGGCCTGTGCGGAAGTTATAACCATAGCATGGTGCAGGCTGCTGCCCGTTTTATTCGCGAATTGCCGGTTCCGGTGGAATTGATCACTTTGGGCAAGCGTGGGCGCGATGCGATGTGGCGGGCCGGTTTCAAGATTATCGCCGAGTTTTCGGATCTGCCGCCGCAGCCCAAGTTGCTCGATATCACGCCCATTGCCCGGGAGCTGATAACCGGTTTTGAGTCGGGGCGGTTCGATGTGGTCTATTTGGCGCATACCGACTTTGTGAACACACTCACCCAGCAACCGGCCATTTGGCAGCTATTGCCACTCCGCCCCCTGGACCTGGGAGTGACGGCGGTCTCCCACTACCGGGGGCCAGAGATCGTCGATGGGTCGGTCGAATACCTCTATGAGCCGGATGCACATACCATTTTGAACACGGTTGTGCCGCGTTTTACAGAGCTGCAAGTCTATCAAGCGGTGTTAGAGTCGCTGGCGTCGGAGCACAGTGCCCGCATGGTGGCCATGCGCAGCGCTACGGATAACGCAAAGGAATTGCTCGCCGACCTGACCCTGACCTATAATCGGGCTCGGCAGGAGGCGATTACGACAGAGATGTTGGACATTGTCGGCGGGGCTGAGGCGTTGGGCCAGGCGAGGTAGCTGGCCTACGGAGCGTCTGGCGTTGGGCTCTGCATCTTGTAGATGATTGAGCAGGTTTCGCCGTACAGGCTTGACTTGTCGGGAGTGGCCAACAGGATGGATGGCATTTAGGAGGATTAATGGCAAAAGGGAGCAAGGGGCGGGTGGTTCAGATCATGGGCCCCGTAGTCGATGTCGAATTTCCAGCGGGGAACCTTCCCGAGATCTATGACGCCGTAGAAATCCCCAAGGATGGCGGAAAGTTGGTCGTGGAGGTGCAGCAACACCTGGGTGATAACTGGACCCGGTGCATTGCCATGGGGGCGACCGATGGCCTTCGACGCGGGCTGGAGGCGATCAGTACCGGGGCGCCAATCTCGGTGCCTGTGGGCCCGGCTACGTTGGGGCGCATCTTTAACGTCCTGGGCGAGCCCATTGACGGCGCTGGCGCAGTCGAGACCGATACCTACTATCCCATTCACCGCAAAGCACCCTCGTTTGAGGATCAGGTGACCAAGCCCGAGTTTTTGGAGACGGGCCTCAAGGTCATCGACCTGATCGCGCCCTTTACCCGAGGCGGCAAGACGGGCGTGTTCGGCGGCGCGGGGGTGGGTAAGACGGTTATCATCCAAGAGCTGATTCGTACCTTTGCTACCGTGCACCAGGGGTACTCGGTGTTTGCCGGGGTGGGCGAGCGCTCGCGCGAAGGCAACGACCTCTGGCACGAGATGCGCGATTCAGGCGTCATCGACAAAGTGGCTATGGTCTTTGGTCAGATGAACGAACCGCCCGGTGTGCGGTTGCGCGTCGGCCTTTCGGGGCTGACCATGGCCGAGTATTTCCGCGACGAGGGCCGCGATGTGCTGCTCTTTATCGATAACATTTTCCGCTTTGTGATGTCGGGCTCCGAAGTGTCGGCCCTGCTGGGGCGCATGCCCAGCGCGGTGGGCTACCAGCCTACCCTGGGAACGGAGATGGGCGAACTCCAGGAGCGGATTGTCAGTACCCACAAGGGCGCCATCACCTCGATGCAAGCGGTCTATGTGCCTGCCGACGACTATACCGATCCGGCGCCTGTGGCGACCTTTGCCCATTTGGATGCAACCATTGCTTTGGAGCGCTCCATTGCCGAGCAGGCCATCTATCCGGCCGTCGATCCGCTTTCGTCCACGTCGCGCATCCTGGATCCCCGCGTGGTGGGGGATGAACACTATGACACGGCCCGCGAAGTCCAACGGGTGCTTCAGCGCTACAAGGATCTGCAGGACATCATCGCCATCCTGGGAATTGACGAGCTGTCGGAGGAAGACAAGCTGGTCGTGGTCCGCGCTCGCAAGATCCAGCGCTTTCTGAGCCAGCCCATGTTCGTGGCGGAGCAGTTTACCGGTCGTGCGGGTCGCTATGTGACCGTCAAAGAGACGGTGCGGGGCTTTCGGGAGATCCTGGAGGGCAAGCACGACAGCCTCCCCGAACAGGCCTTTTACATGGTGGGCGGCATCGACGAGGCAGTGGAGGCGGCTGAGAGATTGAGGAGCTAGATGGCCCAGCTACATTGTGAGATAGTCACGGCGGAACGGATCGTCTTTGACGATCAGGTGGACATGGTGGTGGCCCCTGGCATCGAGGGGCAATTGGGGATTTTACCCCACCACGCTCCCTTGATCACATCACTGACCTATGGGGAGTTGATCCTCCGCCGCGAGGGCAAGCCTGATGAGTATGTGGCCATCGGCGGTGGTTTCATGGAAGTGGGACCCGAGCACGTGACCATTCTGGCCGACTCGGCGGAGCGGGCGGAAGAGATCGACGAGGAGCGGGCCGAAGCGGCCCGCCAGGCTGCCGCTGCCACCATGGCTCAGAAACGCCGCGAAGATGAGGACTTTATCCGGGCGGAGGCGGCCCTGCGTCGATCGTTGCTCCGGTTACAGACGGCCAAGCGAAAACGCCGGGCAGGTGGGCGACCGCCCGGTTCGGGCCAGTCGCCTCAGGTGTAAGGGGAGTAGCCAAGCATCATCCGTTCGAT
>CAYVLO010000188.1:0-6532 GCA_964452125.1 uncultured Anaerolineaceae bacterium
GCTTTGCCGCCTCCGTTCCTCAGAATGACAACCCTCTCCGACAGGCTGCTAGTTGTTTTTTCCAAGCCCCAAAGGAAACTGTTGGCCGCGAATGCCAACGGTTTTTTGGCGCCCATCGGGCGTTCCTCCCTTCGAGTCCGGGTAAGTTGCCCGATAGTTGGGTTTCTCTCATTTTCTCATAGAATGCGCCGCTGTGCCGCACGTGCTTTTATAGAATTCTATGCATTTTGAGGATAAATAATCCTTTTCACTAAAATTATATCTATATTCAGTTTGTTTCAAATGATTAGGAAAACTGACAGTACCAATGTCCCATTGTGCTCCCCGGGTCCACACGGTATAATAAAGTCAGAGTGTGGAGACATGAACTGGGGATGAGGAACGAAAGATCATGAAGATGCTGCGGTTTTTGTGGATTATCGCTCTGGTGCTGGCCATCGCACCGAGCCTGAATGTACTGGCTGGGTCAGACTCGGGTACGACTGACGAGTTCGCTTTGGGCTATTTCGATCCCACAGAGCAGGTTGAATATCTCTCTTACCCTGAGGAGGCGTCCTCGGTAGCTCTTGTAGAGTCCCTGACCGGGGATTTGGAGACAGACGTTATCCGGCTTATCAACATGGAACGCAATGCCGCTGGCCTTCTACCGGTAAAAGCCAACCCTGCCCTGGCCACCATTGCCCTGGCCCACAGCACCGTCATGCGAGATCAAAGCTGCTTTTCCCACCAGTGCACCGGCGAGCCCACCGTTCCCGACCGGGCGCTGGCTGCCGGGTATGGGCCCTATGGCTGGGGAGCCCCCTTTGTGGGCGAGATCATTGCCGCCGGTTTTGTGGATGCTGCCACCATGGTGCAGGCCTGGATGGACAGCACAGGTCATCGGGACATCATCCTCGATGGGCAATTGCGCGAAGTGGGCGCTGGTTTTGTGGCGGGTGGATACTATGGCACCTATTGGACGGTCGACTTTGGCAGCCAGCCCAACGTACTGCCCGTGTTCATCAATTTCGATGACATCGAGACTCAGAGCCGTCAGGCGACCCTGTACCTGACCAACGAGACTGTCTCTGACTGGGGCGGCATCGACTTTGCATCCAACGTCATGATCAGCAACGATCCCAACTTTGCTGGAGCGCAATGGGAAGCCTACTCGACCCAAAAACCCTGGACACTGCCGACAGGCAACGGCGCCAAAACCGTCTATGTGAAATTTCGGGACGACAACGGGGCCGTCGTCACCTCTTCGGACGACATCCTGCTCAATGAGCCGATTCAAAACGATCTGGTGGTAAGCACCAATTTCCTCTCGTTTATCTATGAACTGGGCGAGGGGTTTACCACGAATCCCAGCAGACTCGTACAGGTCGACAATGCTGCTGGCGACGTTCCCATTCGTTGGACGGCATGTAGCTCAGACCCCTGGATTTCTCTCGAGGCGACTGAGGGTACCACACCCGGATCGGTACTCCTCTCGGTCAGCGACTTTCGGACCGATACCATCGGCACAACTCAAACTGAGGGTACCACACCCGGATCGGTACTCCTCTCGATCAGCGACTTTCGAACCGATACCATCGGCACAACTCAAACGACGGTGACTATCACGTCGCCCGATGCACCGGACAGCATTGAACAGGTCACAGTGATCATCCAGGCTGTGGAACAAGTCCACCGGGTATTTCTCCCCTGCATTGCCCGGAATCGTTAGTCTGAACTTCATCCAAATCAAAAGAGGCCTCCCCCCAGAACTGAAGGCCTCTTTTGATATTGGGCTATTTCCAGGCGGATGGCAGCTCGCTCAAGGCTGGGCCGCCGCTCGGCTCCCCTTGGCCGTCAACGACCACACTTGCCCAAGCCCCGTAATGGAACAGGTTTTGTTCGAACAGGACGAGCAATGCCCGCCCTCGCAGCCGACCTCCACCCGGCGTAAATAACCCAGCCGGGCCAGATCCTCCAGCATCGCTTCCAACATGGTTTCAGAGATGGAAAAATGCTGGAAAAGATCCCTCGTGCTGTGAATGCCCCCCCGAGCCACGTATTGCAGCAATTCTTCGAGCATGATTAGAGCACCCCATTGCCGATTTGGAAGGTCAGGATTCCTGCACTCAAGGAAAGGACCAACAGCATGACCACGCTAAAGGCCGTCCACCCCCAGCTCTTGGACTCTTGCTTGATGGCTGCTACGGTGGCCGCACAGGGGATAAATAGCATCTGCACCACCAGAAAGGCCAGGGCCGCCGCAGGGCTGAGGACGCCAGCCAAAGCAGATTGAAGGCCCGCTTCGCCCGCGGCCCCTCCGAACAGGATGCCCATGGTGGCAATCGAGTTTTCCTTGGCCACAAAGCTGCTCAGCAGCGCGACCACCATCTCCCAGCTCAGCCCCATCAGGGAACCGAGGGGCGCCAGGGCCTTGCCCACGTCGGCCAGGTAGCTGGTTTGAATCTCGCCGTGGGGCAGCGTCGCAAGGGCCCAGATCAGGATCGACATGACCAGGATCAAGGTCCCTGCCTTTTTGAGGAACTCGCTGATGTTCTGCCAGACCTGGATGCCGATGGTCCGCAGGTTGGGTATGTGATAGAGGGGCAGTTCCATGATAAAAGCTGACCGTTCGCCCTTGAGCACCCACTGGTTGAGCAGCACGCCCATTACGGCCAAGATGGCCAGGGCGAAAATCACCAGGCCCCAGGCCACCAGCATGGCCGCTTTTCCGAAAAAGATGGGTGCGATAAACACAACCACCGTCATACGCGCCGCGCAGGGAACCAGGGGCGCCAGCAGGATCGTCAACAAGCGCCCTCGATGGGAATCGATGATGCGCGTGCCCATCACGGCGGGCACATTGCAGCCAAACCCCAGGAACAGGGGCAAAAAACTCTTGCCGTGCAGCCCCATCAGGTGCATGAACCGGTCCATCACATAGGCGCCCCGCGCCATGTAGCCCATGTCCTCCAGCACCGCCAGGACGGCGAAAAAGATGACCAGGATGGGCAAAAACGTCACGACCGTTCCCACGCCGCCCAAGACCCCATCGACCACCAGGCCGCTGATCCAGGCTGGCGCGCCGGCCAGTCCGATGGCTGCCGCGTTAGCCAGCCCACCCACGACATAGACATCCAAGAACTGCTGGAGCGGCTGGCCAATGGCAAAGGTCAGCCAATATACCACCCCCAACACGGCGGCCAAAATGGCCAGGCCCCACAGGGGATGGGTGGCCCAGCGATCCAGCCGCTCGGTAAGAGTGATCTGCCCGGCGCGAGGGCGAGTCACTGCGGCGCGGATCATGCGCCCCACCCAATCGTAGCGGCCGCTGGCTACGGCCAAGACGGCATCCTCGTGGTCCATCAGAATCTCGTGGACCTTCTCCCAGCACTCGGGCGGCAGGCACCGGGACTGCATCATCTCGGTAATCTCCCGGTCGCCTTCCAGTAACTTGAGCGCCACCCACTCGCTGGGATAGGGCGGCGGTGTGTGAGGGGCCACGAGTTCGTGAATCTCGGCCAGCACCTCTCGATGGTCGGCCCGGATCTCGGGCACATTCGGCTCGCAGACCAGTTCCCCAGATACCACGCGGTCCACTGCCTCGACCAGTTCCCGAACGCCCTGGTTCTTGGCCGCCGACATGCTGACGACGGGGACGCCCAGGGCCGCCTCGAGCACCCTGGGCTCGACGCGCATGCCCTCCCCTTCGGCCACGTCCACCATGTTCAGTCCCAGCACCACCTGTTTGGCCAGGGAGAACAATTCGGCCACCAGGTACAGGTTGCGCTCCAGCGACGCGGCGTTCACCACGGCGACCACCACATCGGGACGCTCTTGAATGATATAGTTTCGGGCAATGATCTCTTCCGGCGAGTTGGCCGTCAAGCTGTAGGTGCCGGGCAAGTCCACCAGATGGATCGTTCGATTCTGGCTGCGATAGGTGCCGGTCTTTTGCTCCACCGTCTTGCCCGGCCAGTTGCCCACGTGCTGGCTGAGCCCGGTCAGCAGATTAAAGACCGTGGACTTGCCCACGTTGGGTTGGCCTGCCAACGCCACGGTCAGGGTGACCTCTCCTTCGAGCACCGATACTGCCTGCTGCGCCGCTTGCTGCGTCGCCTGCGGATTTGCCGCGGACGACGACTGCGCCTCAATGGCCATTGTCCTCCCTCGCCAACCGGTCGATCAAAATCCGCTCTGCCTCACAGCGGCCCAAGGCCACGCGCGTATCGCGCACGCTGACAATGATCGGGCCCCGCCCAAAGTTCTGTACGACCTTCAGGTGGGTTCCCGGTGTGAACCCCAACGACACCAAGCGGCTTAAAAAGTGGTGCCCGCCCAACATCTCGCGGATCTGAACCGACTCGCCGCTGGGTATAGCGCTCAGGTTATCGTGATCGCCGATCGCCACGTCATGGCTATGATGTCTCCACACTCGCTTCAATCCAATCACCTCGAACGAAAATTCAAAACGTGCGGCTCCGCCTCGGTCCCAAGCCCTCCGGCTTGTTCCGATTGCGGCGCCCGGCAAGCAGTGCAGTATCCGGTGAACTCGATTTGGCCGCCGGTGATGGCAAATCCGTAACGGTTTCCGGCCTCTTGAGCGGCATTCACAAACGCGCCGCTATCGACCTCGAATACCTGACCACAACCCAGGCAGACCAGATGAGCGTGTTCCACCCGGTCGATCAGTTCATAATGGTGGTGACTCCCGTCCAGGTGCAACTCCTGGACCAATCCGCTCTCTTTGAGAAGGGCAATCGTCCGGTACACCGTAGCCAGGCTGAGGGTTTCATCGCGCCGCCGGCCGAGGTCATGGAGTTCATAGGCATCCAGATGACGGCGAGTCTGGGCCAAAATATCGAGGATCAGCTTGCGCTGGGGTGTGATCCGTTTGCCCGCGGCCCGCAACAGCCGGACACCGGTGGTCGCTCGTTCGTTCATACTCCCCTCAACTTGCCTTTTATATGCGAATGATTCTCATTTGCATATACTAACATTCTACCCCAGTTCCCGGTTTCTGTCAAGACTCAATTTGGGGTTGGAACGCCAAGAGAAGGGGGGAGGGTACCAGAGTTTTCGCTACATCAAAGTTGCGCCACACGACGGGTGAGCATCGGTGGAAGATGCCTTGGTAGCTGTTTCGATCAATGACCCGACGACGGTCTCAAATCGATACGGCGCCAGAAAGGGCATGTTTTTCTGGGAGATGTATCTCCTCGATCCTACCCGTCATAGGGACCCAAAAAACGTTTTCCATCAAAGTGGATCAGGTGGGTGCCTGCCTCTTTGACCCAAACCTCCGTCTCCCACGAGATGTCGCCGATATACCTGGCCATGTCACTGCGAGTCAAAAAGGCTGTGACATAGACCAATCCAAGTCGAGCGTTTTGAAAGAGCGCCGCCAGCTCGTCTCGTCGTTTGGGATCAACGGGACCATGGCTGGTGACTGCCTCGATAAGAATTAGCCAATCCCTGTCCATGTCGTGAATGACCACATCAGGCATTTTCCCGTGAGCGTCTACGGTCACGCCGAGGCTTTGAAGTGCCTTTTCATCGAAATATCTCCACTTGTTGGCAGTGTCACCTACATAGATTACATATCCGCCCGGCACAAACCTCGGTGCAAAGTCGTCGATGATGGCCTTCACAAGTTGGCTATGTGCACCAGGTGTCAGATAGACTGCACTGCCCTCAGCCAAAGTCACAGGAACCATCCTCAACTGGCGTGCTCGGGCATACCGCTGTTTCAGAGTCTCGACCAATTTCAAGTAGCTCTTCAAGCTGTCTGACCATTTGGGCGAATCATAGGTTCTGAACAGCTTTAGCGCAGTGGGCTCAACCTGGTAGCAAAACTTGGGGCTGTTGACCGGCCTGCTCGGATCGTCTGGATTTGGCACGGCAATACCTGCTTCCACAAACTGATGCATAGTCTGCCGACGGAACGTCTCACGGGTATTTGGTGCATACAGTTTTCCATAATAATCTCGACAGAAATCCATAACCGGTGTTATGCCTATCAGAGGGTCCGTTGCTTGGGACCACGGTATTTCCGGCCTCATATCGAGCAAGGCCAACAAAGTTAGGGCAGAACGTTCATTCAGTTGACCCTTGGGCATGCCAAGAGCCGTAAGTATCGATAAAGCCTGTTCGATTTTCTGTTTAGCCGCTACCGGATCAGGGGATTGGATATCTGCCATGCGACGTATCTCCCTCTCTAGCAATGAGTCGATTTCGGTTTGGGATGGGAATCTGTCACCAACGTGAGTGCCCAGGTTTTCTAGCACCTCATGGCTCGGATAGCGTAGCATCCTGAGATCGGAGGCATTCACTTGAGTGTGACCGTTGAACTGGCGAAAGTAACTATCGACCAATGTTGAATTCAAGAACAGGGATAGGCCCTTGGCCAGTTCCATGGGCAACCCTGCATTATTGCGATGGTAGACATTGAGGTGGTTCTCAAAACCCACTAGCCGTGCAGGAATTCGCCTTTGATCAAAAATCGCGGCCTGAACGCGACGTCGTTCTTCTTTGGCTGAGAACCGTTTAACAAGGA
>CAYVLO010000189.1:0-6532 GCA_964452125.1 uncultured Anaerolineaceae bacterium
GTGCGCTTTCTCGATCTATCGGTGGGCGTGTTGGATCGTCGGTGGGATTTTGGCGACGGCTCACCTGTCTCCGACAACTGGCGCCCGCTGCATACCTTTGCTGCCGGGCACTATACGGTCACCCTGACCGTGTCGAACAGCGCCGGCAGCGACCAGGCGAGCGTTGCTGTGATCGCAGAACGGCCTCGCCATCGAGTAAGCTACCTGCCCCTTATTGTTCGGAGGGAGTAAGGTTAGGTCTTATAAACGGCTATCTTGTGGGGGGCCCTCCCCTGCCGAAAAGGGCACGCTATCCCCAGGGTAGTGTATCTCTTTCGGTGGAAAATGCTCAGATGACAATTTCACGCGTACAGTGCTGAACGCATTGCTATGCTAGGGCAACTTGCCCCCGTCATGCCCGCGCAAGCGGGCATCCAAAGGAATGGACCCCCGCTTGCGCGGGGGTGACAGTGCTCTTTGCGGCCCTACAGGAATTCCCACCGACTTGTATACACAGCTATCCCCTGTCTCCTGTGGGAATTTGTGGGATATGTGTGGGATAATTGTGGGATAATCGGCCCGTGGTCAGGGTTATTTGAAGATGTAGTAGGTTGCGCGCTTTTCACCGATTTTGAGTAGGATATTCCTGCTGACCATGTCGGCCAGGTCGCGGCGGATTGTCTCGGCGCTGACGTCGGGGCACAGTTCCTGGAACTCGCGGTTGGTGATTCGTTCTGTCTCAGCCAGATAGGTCAATGCCGCTTCCTGCCGGGGGTTGAGCCCGAGGTGCCGCCAATTGCGCTGGTCACGGTTCTGGCCGATCAGGTCTCGCCCGGGTCCCACGAGGGTCACCTGGAACCCGGCGGCGGTCTCCTGGAATCGGGGAGGGGGCAGCCCGGCCTGAGCCATGAGGCGGATGATGCGGTCCACGCCATAGCCCAGCCGCTCGATAAAGCCCATGTCGGCCAATACCTGGACAAGGGCCTCGTTGCGGCTAAACCGCTCGTGTACCAGGTTCTGGATCGTGACGTGTCCGGGCAGCCGACCCGGGCTGTAGAATTCGAGCCGGTCGCTAAATAGCAGGATTCGGATTCCGTCGCCGCGGATCTGATAGTCGCGGTGGGCCACCGCATTGACAATGGCTTCGCGGACGGCAGGGATGGGGTACTCGGGTTCTTCGGCCCGCTCCAGGGCCTGGAGGCGGACGCCGCGGCGCATATTGCTCACCACAAAGGCCTCGGCCTGGCGGATCTGATCGGGCAGGGTACCCCGGATCTCCTCTTTGACGAAATGGTCATCCATGGTCGTCCCTGCATAGCGGGCGACGAGGATCCCCGCACTGGGCATCCAACACTGGGGGTCGCGGCCAAAGAGCAGCAGCCCGGCGCGGGTGGGTCGCAGTTCTTTGCCATCGCGGATCAAACTGCCGCGGTGCAGCAGGGTGGCTTCGCGGCCGATCACCCGCAGACCGCTGAGGCCCGCGATGTAGGCATCCACCCGGTCCCAGTCCAGATCCTCCACGCGAGCGCCCTCCGGGGCAGTCGATTCAAAGCTCACGGCGCCGCGTTCCATCATCAGTCGCTGGAGTTGGCGCGGGGGGAGAGGGTGGGTTTGCCCGTCCCTGGACACCAGGTATTTGCCCTTGTAGCTATAGACGTGGGGCAGGCCCGGCGGCACAAGGACGATCAGTACAGGAACCCCTTCGAGTTCGGCCTGGCGGGGCATGGGGATGATCAACGGGGGCTCGATGGAGAGAGCGGCTTTCAGAATGCGGTCGAGGGTCTCCTCCGGATCGGCGAGGCCCACGGGGGTACCGCTCTTGGGGTCCAGGCCGAGCACCAGCGCACCGCCGGCCGCGTTGGCCATTCCGACCAGGTGTTCTGCCAGTTTGGTTTGGGCTGGCGGCCCGGCGAGCAGGATCACCTGCTCTTCGGGTAGATCGGGTGAAAGAGTTTGGAGGATGTCTGTCATGGAGGCCGCCCTCGCCTTTAAAGAGAGGGAACCATCTGGCGGCGCCGTCAGTTCCCAACCAGGTAGCAACTGGATTGATACTCGTCCAGGCGCCATTCGCAGCCGTAGGGTAGGGCGCCCGGTCGCTCGTAGCCGATGACCGACCAGGTCACTTCGCAGGAATGTCGGTCATCGATTTCGCCGTCTTTGTTGACGCCGACCACGGTCACTCGAACCTGGCGTTCTTGGTGGAGTTGCTCAGCCTCGTAATCCGGCTCGTAGCGGATCTCCCATACCAGCACCCTTTCCAGATCTCCTCGGGCTCGGGCCACGCTGTCCTCTGCGAGGGATAGGCCAAAGGGATCGGTGCGGATGTTGTATCGTTTTTGGGCTTCCTCACTGAGAAAACTCTCGGCCCTTTGCAGTTTGGCTTTGTCCTTGCCCAGGTTGAGGTAAAAGGCCAGCACTGCCTTTTCGGGATAGTATACCTGGGTGACCTCATCGGGTTCGCCCGGGCCAAAGCCCAAAGAATACTCCATGGGCGAGCGCAACACCTGGCTGCCTTCGCCAAAGTAGGAGCCATTCACCGGTTCGTACGTGCGCCGAACCACGAACTGGCTGCGCTCAAAGCCGGCCCGATCAACGACGGTGACCGTCGATCCGCTGCGTTGGATCTGGTAACTGCCGCGAAAGGACCCCACGTTTTCATACCGGACCGGATTGGGAAAGGGCTCGCCCGGATGCCGTTTCTGCCAATCCTGGCGTTCCAGGCAACTCGGGGCGACGCCGGTCCGGCGAAAGATATTCAGATCGGTGACCACTTCCCGCGAAACGCCGTTGACGATGACCTCAGGAAAGTCAGCATTAGCCGATTGAGGGTCCTGGTAGGGGATGATGTTCCCGACGGTTACGGAGAGACGGGCTTCGCCCAAATAGTCATAGTTGGATTGGGCCAGTTCGTAGGAAAGAATGGTGGCTGGGCGGCACTCGTCATAATCGTAAATAGCTGCGCCAAAGGGGCCCTGAACCTTGTCTTGGCCCGGTTCCCGGCGCGTGTCGTACTGGTAAAAAGCCACCCACTCGCGCGGTTCTTTTTCCTCGATGCCATCGGTATCGACACGCTCGATGAAATCCAGATCCGAGAGGCCCGGTACGATGTCGCCCAGGTAGATCATCTTGTCGTCGATTATCCAGCGGGCGACGTTGACCCGCACGGGGTTGGGGTTCCATTTGTAGACTTTGACCAGGAACATGTAGGCCAATACCACTGTGGCGAGGACCAGCAGTTGAAAAGCCAACAGGTTGAGAATCCCGGGCGCGTGGTCGCCGTGCAGCGTCAGATATAGGAGAACGAACCAGATGACGATCAGGATGGCGAGCGCAACGGCCATGGTTGGACCCACAATGTCTCCCCTCTGATTAATTGGCCTGCGGCGTAGGGCTTTCGGGTAGCAGGGCCTCAGGCAAAACCTCATCCATGCGATCGACAAACACAAATCGCAGATCGCGCCGGATTCGCCGTGGGATCTCGACCATGTCCTTCTTGTTCTGTTTGGGCAAAAGGACGGTCTTGAGCCCGGCGCGGTGAGCCGCGAGTACCTTCTCTTTCAGCCCGCCAATGGGCAGGACGCGGCCTCGTAAGGTGATCTCACCGGTCATGGCTACGTCGCGGTGTACCGGTCGCCCCATCAGCGCCGAGATCAGGGCTGTGGCCATGGTGATTCCCGCCGAGGGCCCATCCTTGGGAATGGCGCCTTCCGGTACGTGAATATGGATATCGAGCTTGTCAAAGTCGACATCGCCCATGCCCAGTTCGTGAGCGTGAGAGCGGGCATAAGAAAGCGCCGCCTGGGCCGATTCCTGCATCACTTCGCCCAACTGGCCGGTGAGCATTAACACGCCCTTGCCGCCCATGAGCGAGACTTCCACCGGCAGCAGGTCGCCGCCTGCTTCGGTCCAGGCGATGCCCATGGCCAGGCCGATCTCGTCGGTACGCTCCTCCTTATCGCGCAAAAAGCGGGGCGGCCCCAGGTATTTGCCCAGGGATTGGGCGGTGATGCTGCGGGGCACCTGCTTGCCTTCGGCCACCTGGCGGGCGACCTTGCGGCAGATGGTGGCGATCTCCCGCTCCAGGTTGCGAACGCCGGCCTCGTAGGTGTACTCGCGGATCATGTCGCGCAGGGCCTGGTCCGAAAAGCGAAGGGTTCGGTCGGGCCGGTCGAGGCTGTTCTCCTTCAACTGTTTGGGAATGAGGAACTGGCGAGCGATGGCCAGCTTCTCCTCGTCGATGTATCCGGGAAATTCGATCACCTCCATCCGATCGCGCAGGGCCGGTGGGATGGGGTCGAGCAAGTTGGCAGTGGTGATGAACATCACCCGCGACAGGTCGTAGGGCACTTCCAGGTAGTGGTCGGAGAAGGCATAGTTCTGCTCTGGATCGAGGGCTTCCAGGAGCGCCGCCGTGGGATCGCCACGGAAATCGGCGCCCACCTTGTCGATCTCATCGAGCATAAAGATCGGATTCACAGCGCCCGCGGTGCGCATCGTCTGCAGAATTCGCCCGGGGAGGGCCCCGATGTAGGTGCGCCGATGCCCCCGGATCTCGGCCTCGTCGTGGATGCCGCCCAACGACACGCGGACGAACTTGCGGCCCAGCGCTTCGGCGATGGAGCGGCCCAGGGAGGTTTTGCCCGTGCCTGGCGGGCCGACGAAGCACAGGATGGGGCTGCGGGTGCTTGGTTTGCCCTCGGCGAGTTTGCGGACGGCCAGAAATTCCAGGATCCGCTCCTTGGCTTTGGGCAAGCCATAGTGGTTGTCATCCAGCACGCCAGCCACCTGGCCGATGTTCAGGTTGTCGTCGGTCGTTTGCGTCCAGGGCAGATCCAGGAGCCACTCCAGATAGGTGCGGACGACGCTGACTTCGGGCGAGCTGGACTGCATGTTTTTCAACCGCTTTAGTTCGGCGAGGGCCTTGTCGCGCGCCGGATCGGGCATGTCGGCTTGGGCCACCCGCTCTTCCAGCTCTTGCACCTCGGCGGTTTGCACATCGACCTCGCCCAGCTCTGTCTGGATCAGGCGCATCTGTTCCCGCAAGAAATACTCTCTCTGCGAGCGGTCGACTTCCTGTTGCACCTGGTCGGCGATGCTGTGCTCGAGTTCGAGGACCTCCAACTCGCTGGCCAATAGGATGCCCAGCCTGCGCAATCGATCGACCGGGTTCAGTGTTTCGAGCAGCTCCTGGCGTTCGCTGATCTTGCGATCCAGGAGTGAGGCAATCATGTCGGCCAACGGACCTGGCTCGGACAGGTTCATGGCGGCGATGTAGGCATCCTCGGGAAGGGTGTGCGAGAGTTGGACGACCTTTTCAAACAGCGAGAGAATGGCCCGCATCAGGGCTTCGACGTCGCGGTTCACTTCCGTGGGTTCGGCGATGCGCTCAAATTGGGCGCGCAGGTAGGGCTGGGTCTGGCTAAAGCCCACAATGCGGACCCGGCGCCGACCCTGTCCCAGGATGTTGGTGGTGCCATCGGGCATGCGCAGGATGCGCCCGATAACCATCTCCACGCCAATGGGGTACAGATCGTCGGGGCCCGGCTCCTGGATCTCGGCGTCGCGTTGGGTCACCACCACGAGGACGTTGTCGCCAGCGATGGCGGCTTCCACGGCTTTGATGGATCGGTCGCGACCCACGGCGATGGGGGTCATCATCTGAGGAAAGACGACCGAGTCGCGCAGAGGAAGCAGCGGATAGTTGTCTACGGCCTCGCTGTCTTCGATATCGAACAGGTCGTCGGTGTCAAAGGGTCCAAAGTCAAATTCGTAACTCAAGATTAATCACGCCTCCGTGGCCTGGGGTCAGACCACCTGCCTTGCAGAGTTGGGCAGGTTTGTTGTTCCTGCGGATTCTTTAATCCAAAACGGATTCCTGCCCACTCGGTATTGAATGCATTCTAGCGTAGGTTTCTAATAAGTGCAAACTTTCGACTGGAGGGTGAACTCGGCGCGGTCTTGTGGCCATCACGGCATGTGGACGGTAGCTGACCTACCCAAGGACAGGGCCATAGGGACACGGGTGCCGTGGGGTACGGGCTATGAGCGTTCGATGGGAGTTGCAGGGCCGACCCTGCAACATTCCCTGGATCTCACACCGGATCGACGGGTGGCAGAGGTAGCCCCTGACGGGCGAGCCACGCTGCCCGCATCTCGGCGACGACAAAGATCGATCCGGTGCCACAGATCAGGTCGTCTGGGCCGGCCTGAGCCAGCGCCTGATCCAGGGCGGCGGCGATGCTGTCGGTGATTACCATCTCGTAGCCGAGTTGGCGTGCTTGCTCTTGAAGCCAGGTTGGGTCGGCGGCGCGGGGGTGCTGGGCGCGGGTGGCAATGGCCCAATCGGCGGCTGATAGCAGTGTGGTCAGAAGCTCGGGGCTGGCGTGATCGGCCGACGCCCCGAGGATAAGGATCAGCCGTTTGTACGCGAACTGGTCTTTCAGGGTCGCCACCAGTTTCTGAGCCGAATCGCCGTTGTGGGCGCTATCGGCCACCACCAACGGCACCTCATTCAGGATCTCCAGGCGCCCCGGCCAGTGTACCTTGCTGAGCC
>CAYVLO010000190.1:0-6499 GCA_964452125.1 uncultured Anaerolineaceae bacterium
GGATGGTCTGGGCGTGGCGCCGATCGACGATGAAAGCCTGGCACTGCTCTCGGAATTGACGGCCGGCCTGCTGGGAGCGCTGCCCCTCGAACGCTGGATCTGGCGATCCTTCGACGACTATCTCCAGGCCCTGGACCGCCGCGGACTGCCCAACAACGCCGCCGTCCTGGCCTCCCACGGGCCGCTGCGCATCCTGGCCATGGGCATGGCCAACCGTCCGGCGTCGCCCGCCGAAATGGCGACCATGGACGGCCTGCTCCAGCAGGCCCTGGACGCGGGCGCCTTTGGCCTGTCCACCGGGCTGATCTACCCGCCCTGCAGCTATGGACCCACCGAGGAACTGGTCGACCTCAACCGCCGGGTGGCCGCCTGCGGGGGCATCTTTGTGGTCCACCAGCGCGACGAGGGCTATCTGATCGAAAAAGCCTTTGACGAAGTGACCCACGTGGCCCGCCAGTCAGGCGTCCACCTGCACGTCTCCCACCTGCAAGCCTACGGCCGCGTCAACTGGCCCACCATGGACCGGGTGCTGGAAAAGGCCGAGGCTTTCCGGGCCGAGAGCGGCAGGGTCACCTGGGACCGCTACCCCTATCTGGCTGGCTGCACCGTCCTGTCGGCGGTGTTGCCCCAATGGACCCTGTCGGAGGGCACTCAGGCGCTGGTCGAAAACCTGACCCGGCCCGGCTTTCGCGCCCGCATCCGCGCCGATTTCGCCCAAGGGCTCGACGTGTGGAACAACCGCGCCATTTCGGTGGGCTGGTCCAACATCATCGTCTCGGCGGTGCACAGCGCAAAGAACCGCTGGATGGAGGGTCGCTCCTGCGCCGACCTGGCGGCCGCGCTGTCCAAGGACCCCATCGATTTCGTCTGCGACCTGCTGGCCGAGGAGAACCTGGCCGTGACCATGATCAGCTTTTACGGCTCGGACGAGGTGTTGAACCGGGTGCTGAGCCACCCCCAGGCCACCGTCGGCTCGGACGGCATCTTTGGCGGGCGGCCTCACCCCCGGCTGCACGGCGCCTACCCCCGCTTTCTAAAAGAGTTCGTGCGGGAGCGCAAACTGCTCAGCCTGCCCCAGGCCATCCACAAGATCACCGCCTTCCCGGCGAGCATCCTGGGCCTGACCGATCGGGGCGCTCTGCGCGAGGGCTTTTGGGCCGATGTGGTCCTTTTCGATCCAGCGCAGGTGGCCGACACCGCCACCTACGAGGAACCCGAGCAGGCGCCCCTGGGCCTGCCCTACGTGCTGGTCAACGGCGAGGTCGTCGTCGACAACGGAGCGTTCACCGGCCAATTGCCGGGCCGGGCGCTCCGAAAACGCTCATAAACCCCATGGGAGGAAATTCAGGTGAAGGTTGAATCGGATCGTTCTGTGAACCAGGTACTCAGTCCAGCCCTACCGCTGCACCTCACGCCCGAGAACACGGCCCTGATCGTGGTCGACATGCAGTATTTCGACGCCCACCGCGACTATGGCGAGGGCCGCACGGCCAAAGACCTGGGCGTGGAGAAACACTTTGAGGAATTTTTCGCCGAGATCGACGCCATCGTCCCCCGCATCCAACGGCTCCTGGCCCTGTTCCGCCGCAAACAGATGGAGGCCATCCATATCCGCGTCTCTGAAGTGACGCGGGATTCACGCGACGTAGGCCGCAAGCAGTTGGTGCGCGGCTTTATCGTCCCGGCGGGCAGCCGCGAAGCCGCCTTTTTGGACGAGCTGCTGCCGGCCTACGACGAGATCATCATCAACAAATCCTCCTCAGGCGTCTTTCCGGTGACCAACCTGGACCGCCTGCTGCGCAACATGGGCATCACCCATCTGATCTTTACCGGCACCTCGACCAACGGCTGCGTCGAGAGCGCCGTGCGCGACGCCGTCGACCTGGGCTACGACGTGGTGATGGTCTCCGACGCCAACGCCGCCGGCACCATCGACACCCACGAGTTGGCCCTGCACACCTTGGCCAGTCCCGTGACCCGCATCCTGACCACCGACGAAGTGATGGCCCTCGTCGAAGCCCTGCCCAACGGCGACCGGGAGGCCCGGAGCGGGCTGGAACGGGTCAAGCCCTACCTGCCCAAGCCCCTCGACGACCTCAGCGGCGCCGACCAGGACCCCTACGAGGCCATCATGCCGCCCGCGCTGAAAAAGGACCTGCGCCCCCAGAACACGGCCCTGGTGCTGGTCGACGCCCAAACCCTCACCTGCGATCCCGCCGGTGGGCTGGCGTCGGCCGTCGCGGCCCGGGGCCAGGGGGAGGCCCTGGCGGGCTATTTTGACCGCGTCCAACAGGCCCTGCCGGGCATGGCCCGCCTCCTGGAGACCTGTCGCGCCCAGGGCTATCCGGTCATCCACGTCCGCACCGCGGGCAAACTGCTCGATGGCCGCGACATGAGCCGCAAACTGCGCGCCCAGGGCCTGGCCTTTGGGCCCGACAGTCCCCAGGCCCAGTTTGTGCCCCAACTCGCACCCCGTGAGGGCGAGGTTGTACTGAACAAACCGGCCACCGGTATCTTTACCGGCACCGGCCTGGACGAGCTGTTGCGCAACCTTCCCATCGAGAACCTGATCCTGGCCGGCGTCTCGTACGACGGCGCACTGGAAGGCTCGATCCGCAGCACCAGCGACCGGGGCTATGGCCTGGTCCTGGTGCCCGACGCCTGCGCCACCTACCACCCCACCCTGCAGGAAAAGCTGTGGACGGTGCAGGCCGGCGTTATTGAGGTCAAGAGCGTCGAACAGGTCGTAGCCCAGATTCAATCAAACTCGTGAGTTTTCTCAGCGAACAAGAAAAAGGAGCAACACCCACCATGAATCGTCAAGCCATCCATCAGTATATCGATGAACACCTCGATGAACACGTGGCCCACATCCAAAAGTGGGTCCGCCAACCCAGCGTAAGCTGGGACAACTTGGGCATGCGCAAATCGGCCGAGATGGTGGCCGAGTCCTACCGCAAGCTGGGTTGCCAGGAGGTCGAGGTCATCGAGGGCCGCTATCACCCCGGCGTGTGGGCCCATTACGACGCGGGCGCGCCGCTGACGGTCCACAACTATTGCATGATCGATACCCGCACCGTCGAGCCGGGCACCTGGTCTTACGATCCCTGGGGCGCCGAGCTGACGGCCATCGGGCCCTTTCCCAAGGTTCTGGTCGGTCGTGGCTCGATGGGCGCCAAGGGACCCTACGTAGCCTGGCTCAGCGCCCTGGAGGCCATCATCGCCGTCGAAGGCGCGCTGCCCATGAACATCATGTTCCTGGCCGAAGGCGAAGAGATCATGGGCAGCCCCAGCTACGCCGCCTTTGTGGAACGGTACGCCGACCGCCTCAAAACCGTCGACGCCAGCTTTTGCCCGGCCAGCACCCAGACCGGCAGCGGCACCGTCTCGGTGGGGCTGGGACTCAAGGGCATGGTCGTCGTCGAACTGACCGCCAGCGGCGCCTCGTGGGGCCGCGGACCCGTCAAGACGGTCCACAGCTCGGTCGCGTCCCTGGTCGACTGCCCTCCCTTCCGCCTGGCCCAGGCCCTGGCGACCCTCACTGACGCCGACGGCTCTGGCTGTCAGGTAGAGGGCATCCAAAAGATCTGGAACTATCGCAAGCCGCTGACGGCCGAGGAAACCGAATTGCTGCAAGAGATCGCCCGGCGCTCGGCGGGCAAAGACTGGCGGGACGTCATCCCCCTGGGCGGCGCCCAGAATGTGAGCCACGTGATCGGCGGCCTGGAGGGGATCGACCCGCTGATCAACTATCTCTACGGCCCCACCTTTAACATCGCCGGGCTGCGCAGTGGATTTCTGGGACCCGAGACCCACACCATCCCCTACATCACCCCGGCCCAGGCCACAGCCACCCTCGACATGCGCGTGGTGGCCGACATCACGCCCGCCGAGATCCTGGACGCTCTGCGCACCCACCTGGACGAGCGGGGATTTGCCGACATCGAGATCGAGGTCTATGCCGCCTTTAGCCACAACCAAACGCCCCTGTCCGATCCGGGCGTCCAGGCCACCCTCCAAACGCTGCGCGAGTGGAACCTCGACACCGAAGTGTGGCCCATTCAGGGCGGCGGAGGCCCCTGGACGGCGGTGCCCAACGCCTTTGGCGTACCCTGCGTCCGCGGCGGCGTCATCGGCGGCGGCAGCCGCGGCAACGTCGATGAGTACATGGTCATCGAGGGCAACGGCAAGGTGGCCGGACTCGCCGAGGTCGAGAAATACCTGGTCGATCTGATCTTTACCTATGCCCAGCAGGCCCACCGAGCCGGCTAGACACACGCAGCAGAAAGGAAAAGCCATGAAACTACGAGTGCCCTTCAAGATGTTATGCAACCCCACGCCCCCCTTCCGGGTGACGGGGGAGAATGCCGCGCTGCTGGTGATGGACGCCCAGCGCTTTACCACCCAGCGCGACCAGGGCCTGGGCGCACGGGCCCTGGAGCGGGGAATCCAGCGCGAGTTCCAAGAGTATTACGAGCAGGTCGATGCCGGACTGCGCAACCTGCAAAAGCTGCTGGCGGCCTGTCGCCTACACGGCGTGCCCGTGATCTATACCGTGCTCAACGCCCAGGAGCCCGACCGCAGCGACCTGTCGCGCCAGTTGCGTCTGAGCGGGTTACCCATTCCGGTGAACCCTCCCGACTATGACATTCGCCCCGAAGTGGCTCCGGCTCCCGGCGAGCGGGTGCTGCCCCGCGGCGCCTACAGCCCCTTTGTTGGCACCGATCTGCTGGCGATCCTGCGCGAGGCCCAGATCGACACCCTGGTCCTGTCGGGCATGATGGCCGACGTCTCGCTGGCCCTGACGGCCGAAGAAGCCGCCGACTGCGACTTGGGCGTCATCCTGGCCTGGGACGCTTCGGCCAGCCAGACCCTCGATTGGCACGACAACATGCGGACCCGCCTGGTGTCACCCCTTATCCGCCTGCGGTCGGCGCAGCAAGTCATCGAAATGATGGAAGGGAGCCGCACATGAAAATCGTCCGCACCGTGCGGGGCGACATTGCCCCCGAAAGTTTGGGAATCACCGCCACTCACGAGCACCTGTACTGCGATCAGAGCCTGTGCCGCTCCGATCTGGACTTTCCCGGCACCTACGCCAAGATGATCCTGCGCGATCCTGATCAGATCGTGGCCGAGCTGGCCGACTTTTACGCCCTGGGCGGCCGGGCCATCGCCGAAATGACCGCCTGCGGCTGGGGCCGCGATGTGGCCGTACTCAAGGACATCTCGGAGCGCGCCCACATCCACGTCATCGCCATTTCGGGCTTTTATGTCGAGGACTGCCTGCCCGATTTCGTGTTCACCGACAGCATCGACCAACTGGCCGACCGCATCGTCCAGGAGATCACCGCCGGCGCCGATGGCACCGACATCCGCACCGGTCTGATCAAGTCGGGCATCAGCCGCCCCATCATCGAGGGCATCGAAGCCAAATGCGCTCGCGCCGTGGCCCGCGCCCAGGTCCGCACCGGCGTCGCCATCACCACCCACACCACCGCCGCCGGCCGCTTTGAGATCGAAGGCGGCAACGTGGGCATGCAGCACCTGGAGCTGTTCGAATCGGAAGGGGTCGATCCCTCGCGCCTCATCATCGGCCACACCGACGAAAACGCCGACATCCGCCAGCTGGTGGCCCTGGCCCAGCGCGGTTGCTACATCCAATTCGACGTCATCGGCAAGATCCACTGGCTGCTGGACGAAACCCGCATCGAGTTACTCCAGCAACTGGTCGACAAGGGCTACGACGACCGCATCATGCTGTCGTCGGATCGCTGCCGCGAGATGGAACTCAAATTCCAGGGCGGCCCGGGATATGACCACGTCTTGCGCGATTTTGTGCCGCGCCTGCGCCAGGCCGGTTTTGACGAGGCGCTGATCCACCGCTTCCTGGTCGAGAACCCGGCGCGCGCGCTGGCTTTTGAACCTACCAACCAATCATAACAAAGGAGAGAATCACTCATGAAGAAGGAAACCATTTTGGGCAAGCCAGGCTCCCCCTATGCCAAGGCCGTCAAGGCCAACGGATTCTTGTTTGTATCGGGCAACGTCGGCGTGAACCCCGAGACGGGCCAGGTGCCTGAAGGCGGCATCAAACCGCAGACCCGCCAGACCCTGGAAAACCTCAAGGCCACCGTCGAGAGCCTCGGCTCCTCGCTGGCGGACGCCGTCAAAGTCAACGTGTACCTGACCAACGTTGCCGACTTTTCGGGGATGAACGAGGTCTACAAAGAGTACTTTCCCGAGCCGCCGACCCGGACCACCGTGGGCATCAACGAGCTGGCCCGCCCCGAGTTCTTGGTCGAGATCGACATCATCGCTGTTCTATAGCGGCCCTTGAAGGCGCCGCGTGGCGAGGGTGGCCTTGGTGTAAGCGGCGATTGGTCATCGGATAGAGGTAACACAGTTTCGTTGAGTAGGGGCGACGCAATCGTCGCCCCAACCCCAACCCCCCGAGCAAAATTTAAGAGGAAAACCACAAAGGCCATTTAGAGCAAAA
>CAYVLO010000191.1:0-6495 GCA_964452125.1 uncultured Anaerolineaceae bacterium
TTTGTGCCGACGCCGACACTGCTGTATTTGGAGGACGGAACCGTGGGAGATGCGTTTGATAGAGGGACCGCGGAGATGTTGCTGGCCATGTTAGCCCACAATGGCCCTCGCAGCCAATTATGATTGAGCCATTTTGCAGTGAGCTTTGCGGCCGCTCTGGCAGCATGCGGCTCGTCCGATGCCTCATGCAGGTCGGTCATCGGCAGGTGGATGTTTCGTTCCGTGGGGTCCTTTTTTGAGAGGAGACAGTGATGAAGGTTGGAGGTATCGCATTCGGATTACTCGCGCTGTGTTCGTTCGAGTTATGGGTGGTGCGAGACGTGACGGTACGCCCCGTCGATGTGGCGGAAGCGCAAACGATCGTAGGAGGTAGTTTTTCATTTTCCACAACAACGACATCGCACTGCACGGTTTCGCTGGAGTGCACGGGGTTTTCGGGGTGGCCATTCTACGATTGCAGCGGGCTCAGCTGTCTCGTGTGTCCCACGGTCACGCAACCTGCTACACAAATTGGATACCAATCGCTGAAGACCGTGAGCACACCGTGCACGGCAGGGACAGACGCCGCCAACTGCTTGACGGGGTGGGTCTACTGTTATTGCTCGACTCCCCCTATTCCGGGTGCCTGCGGCACCTACAACAAACGCGGTTTGGAGGGCCTGTATGGTTGACAGGGCGAATGACACTGCGGCGTTGGTGCCCATGTCGTCCTGTCGGACATTCTGCATCACAGATGCCTGTCGGCTCCAGGCCCGCAGGCGCGCGAGGGTATTGGATGCACGCTCCTATGCGCATTGTGCGCTGCGCCTTTGTGTTTGCAGCGGGATTGACCCCTGTGCTAGCCGGAGCTACCACGGAAGCACGCACTCCTCGGGTGGGCTCTCCCACGCGCGACGCTGACGACAGCTTCGACGCCGGCGCGGCACGGCTCTCTTGCGGACCGACGGCATTGTATATTTGGCTTCGCCTCCTCGGGCACGATGTCGCGTATGACGAGGTGTCGCGGTGTGTGCCGGTTGCGCGACAAGGAACTTCTCTCGCGCAGCTCGCCGAGGGAGCGCGGCGTTGGACGCGCGGGGCGAGAGTCTTGCGCGTCTCTCCCGACGAAATCGAGAGACTGCGGTTGCCCGTCATCGCTCATGGACGGTTTCGCGGCCAGACGAGTAACGAGGGTCACTACGTTGTGGTCGTCAAGGTCACGCCCGTGGGGGCCGTGTGTATTGATGCCGGACGCGGTTTGAGGGTCGAGATAGCGAAGTCCGACTTTGCGGCTTTTTCCAGCGGTTACGTCTTGACGCAACGGGATACGCTGGCTAGCTGGAATCGTCAGGTGGCAATTCTTGCGCTGGGGTTGGGCGTACTATACGGAAGTCGTGCGATCTGGCGGTTTCTTTGCCTCAGGCGCAGCGTGGCTGGGGCGGCGTTGGTGTGTCTTTTCGGCTGCGGATGCCGCGAGTCGTCCGCTCCGCGATTGACCGGCCCCGAGGCCGTCGTTCCCGCAACGGCAGAGTCCCCTTTGGTCAGCGACGGAAACTACAAGGACCTGGGGATCGTGTTGCTCGGTGAATCGGCACGTGCCGTGTTTACGTTGTCGAACGTAACTGACTCGCCCCTGGACTTGAGTCTTGGACGACCCAGTTGTGGCTGTCTGAGCGCACGTCTGAGCGCGAGGCGACTGGAACCGAGTGGGTGCGTGGAGTTGACGCTGGTGCTTAGCGAAGCGGGAGAAGGGTGTGGCAAGATAGGCGGTGAGGTGATGGTGGGCGTTGTCGGCTCGGATCACATGCTCTTCTTTCGGGCGCAAGGGATTGTGGAAGGGATGAGGACCGAACCCTATGTACTGCGCCTCCCGACGGACTTGGCTGGCTTTTCGCCCGAGGCTATTCGCGGCGAGATTATCCTGGGACCCGACCGCCGGGGCGCAGACGTGCGGATCACAGATGTTGCTCTCAACGACCCACTGGCTCTGAAGAAGCAGGAAGGAAATCATCTCCTGGATTTGGGCCCGCCCATCGTGCGGGAAGTTGAGGACTTCGGAACGCACTTGCGCCGTCGGTTTGAAATTCCCCTTGCTCTCGCACGAACCAATGACCTGGGGGCTAGGATGTTCGAGGTCCGAGTCACCTACCGAGTAGGCGACCGCTCGGCACATCACCATTTGCGACTGCCGATGTTTCCTGAGGCTACCGATTCGTCGCATAACCCGGGCGGCCATTAGCAGAAGAGGAGCATCGGAAGGCATGAAAGTTCTCGTAACTGGTTGCGCATTGGGCTCCGTACCGCCTCTTTTCGTATTCTTCTTCCTTGCGGTCCAACGGGAAGTGTCGGACCCCCTTCCTTTGCCCATCGCCACTACCAAGTCGGCGGTACTCACGTTCGACGAATTGCGGGCAGGGATTAGGCAACACTACACGGCCCTCTGGGCTCTAGAGGTCGAGTACGAGCAATTCACCGTGGGTGGCGAAATACCTTCCATGAACTACCACTTTGCGTTTAAGGGTGAGAAGCGCTTTCGCAAACAGACCGATGTTGAGGGACGAGTGTACGGATTGGCATACGATGGCGGCGTCTTGCAGGTTTACCAGCCGGAGTTTTCGGCGGCGATGGTGGTTATCAGGAAGGACAAAGACCGCTTCGCCGACGTGGACGCATATGTGGACGCGCTAGGCATCCCTATCTCCGACTTTGATCGTGCGAACGCCTCTTGGTTGCCGAAGCTGATGCCGTACGCCTTGGATGCTCCACAGCTCCAGTGGACTGTGCACCCCACGCTCGACGTGGTCGATGGGGCCGAGTGTCACGTGCTCGTCTCCAGCGATAGGCAACGTATCTGGGTCGATCCGGCCATTGGCTTCGCCATGCGGTTTCGGGAGCAGTATGAGCCGGTTAAGAACCTTCCCGAACACGAATGGCCGCTCCTCGTTCGCTATTTCTACAGTCAATTCGAAAGGACGGCAGCCGGCGTCCATCTGCCAAGTAAGAACGAGATTGTTGCCTATCATTCGTCGTCCAGTCCTCGTAGCGTTTGGAATCAGCCAAAGTTCTATACAGTGCACAACGTACGCAGGCTCGCTGTAGGCCGCGAGGTGCACGACGACCTCTTCAGCTTCGAGTTGCCGCCGGGAACGGAAGTACTCGACGAGGTGCGAGACCGCTTTTACCGGGTCGGTGCTTTCGGAGAAGAACTGGACAGGCTCGTGGGGCAAGGGCGCGAGGAGTTGGCACAGTCTCGCTTTGAAGGCAGAATCTGGATATTGCTCGTCAACGCGACGGTGGTGATGCTGCTGGCTCTGCTGTGCGGCTATCGGCTGTTGAGGTCGCATCGACGGGCGAAGGCGCCTTGATGCCGTCTGCCCGAAGTGGGGAGTTGTGGGACAATAGGGTTCCCGAGATAGACGTCTCGTGAGAAAGGAGGCACGGGCGGAAGCTGTCTCGGAGAGAGGAACATCGGCCCCGACAGGTAGCGCCGGGTGGCGCGAACACGATGAACGACACGCCCAATCAGGTCGATTGCTTGTTCTTGGCAGAGTGGTGCTGCTGGTCGATTGTCGCCCTCACCCCCGTTCTGAATTGGATCAACGGGGAGGTGGTTTCGCGAGATCAATTGGTCGTGCGAACGACAGTGCCTTGTGCGGCTTTGATCACTGCGATCGCTTTGCGAATGGGGAAGGCCGTGCGTTCCAAGCGGGTCAGGCCTAAGGGAGACGTGAGTGGCTACCTGCTTAGAGGCCAGATGCCCGCGGGGGCTGCACGTGTGCGAGCCGCCTTCGGGACCCGCGCCCGGACTGGCGAAAGCGACTCCGTGCCAGTGGCAACGTCAGAGTCGGTGACACGTGGCTGTGCTGAGCGCCACACAAGTGCTCGCGGACCCACGGTGGTGCCCACGATGATTCTGGGGCTGCACGCGCTGCTGTTGACGTGGGGTGCATCCCGACATAGCCCGACGATCGATGAAGTGCCGTATCTGACAGCGGGCATAAGTCATTGGAGCATGGGGGCGTTCGACCTATGCCGAGTGAACCCACCGCTTGTGCGCCTCGTTGCCGCGCTGCCGGTCATTGCCTGCGGCCCAAGGACCGATTGGACAGTGTACTCGACTCAGGAGCCAAGCCCCACCTACCGCGCCGACTTCCCTGCCGGCGGCCGGTTCATCCAGGCCAACGCAGGGTGCGTATTTCGGTACTTCAATCTGGCTCGGTATGCGTGCATTCCGTTCAGCCTGCTCGGCGCTTGGCTTTGCTTTCGCTGGGGAAATGAGCTGTTCGGTCACCCGGCAGGGACACTCGCGCTCTTGTTGTGGTGCTTTTCGCCAAACATGATCGGGCACGGTCAGTTGATTACCCCCGACGTTGGTGGCGCAGCTATGGGTCTAGCGGCCGCCTATTGCTTCTGGCACTGGCTGAGAGATCCCAGTTGGGGGCGAGCAGGAATGGCAGGGGTGACGTTGGGACTTGCGCAACTGGCGAGGAGCACTTGGATTGTTCTCTTTGGCCTTTGGCCCGCGATGTGGTTGCTGTGGACGGGGCCGTTCCTCCGGCGAGGCGCTTGGCGCATATCCTTTCGGCGCGTGACTTCCCTGGCGTTCGTCTTGGTGCTCGCTCTTTATGTGCTAAATATCGGTTACGGGTTTGACGGGACGTTTAGGCCGTTGGGTGAGTACAATTTCGTGAGCAGGGCCCTGGCGGGCTTCGATACGCTGGGAGGACGGGTGTACGGCAACCGATTTCGAGGCGGGGCCTTTGCCAAGTTGCCGGTTCCCCTGCCGCAGGACTATGTCCAAGGGATGGACATTCAGAGGGGAGATTTTGAGGCCGGCGCTTGGTCCTATCTGCGTGGCCAATGGCGCAACGGAGGATGGGCGTACTACTACGCCTATGCGGTGCTAATCAAGGTGCCCCTCGGGACATGGCTCCTCATCCTGCTCTCATCCTTGTGCGCCTTGCTGTGCCGCGAGTATCGTGCCACGTGGCGCAGTGAACTGCTTCTATTACTGCCTGGGGTTGCAGTCTTCTTGCTGGCGAGTTCACAGACGGGTTTGAGTCACCACATGCGTTATGTGCTGGGAGCCTTTCCTTTCGCATTCATATGGACGAGTAGAGTCGCCCGCAGTACGGTGCTGGGTCAACGCGGTGTGGCAGTCGTTGGCGCGACGGCCCTGGGCTGGACGGTCTCAAGCAGTCTGGGGATCTATCCGCACAGCATGTCTTATTTCAACGAGTTGGTAGGTGGGCCGACGCGCGGACAATTACACCTAATCGACAGCAATATCGATTGGGGTCAGGACTTGCTCTACTTCACGCGGTGGCTAGAGAACCACCCGGAGGCTTGTCCGCTCCAAATGGCCTATTTTCCGTCGATTATCGATCCAGCGCTGGCAGGCATCTCCTACCGTTGGCCCCCGATGGATGCGCGCTCACCACGTGTCGCGGGTTGTGGGGCAGACGACGTTGGGCCACAACCCGGATGGCATGCGGTAAGTGTGAACGAGTTGCACGCCCAACAAGGACAATACGCATACTTCCTCGCGTTCGAGCCCGTCGCGCGAGCGGGCTACTCCATCCACATTTACCGCATCACCGTCGATGAGGCTAACCGCGTTCGCAAGAAAATCGGGCTCCCCAGATTACCGGCCAATTGGCGGCCGGGCAGAGAAACCGACGATCGACAACCCCGCGCATCGGGGAGCGCCCATGTCGTCGGGAAATGAGTTGACACAATCGGGCGTCGAGCGGCGTGTTTCCCCGCCCCGGGAGGAACTCCCAGTGCTTTCCGTGATCGTTCCCGTGTACAACGAGGAGCGGACGATCGAGAAGGTCATCGATCGCGTTCTGGCCGTTCCCTATGCGAAGCAAGTTATCGCGGTTGACGACGGGTCGACCGACGCGACAGCACAACTGCTCGGTAAGTGGCGGGGGCACCCGCAGGTTGAACTGTTGCACCATCCTGTCAACCGCGGCAAGGGGGCGGCGATCCGCAGCGCCCTGCCGCGCGCTACGGGACGCTTCACAATCATTCAGGACGGGGATTTGGAATGCTACCCGGAAGACTATCCCGTCCTCCTCAACGTGCTCCTGCGCGGCAGTGCTGAGGTCGTGTACGGGTCGCGGTTCCTGCGCCGCCCCGGCGGCAAGGGCCGCCCGTGGACGCTTCTGCGTCTCGGCGTTGCCTTGTTGAATACCTGGGTGCGCCTGCTCTACGGCGTGCGCCTGACCGACGAGGCGACCTGCTACAAGGCGTTTCCCACGGCCTTGCTGCGGGCGATGGATTTGCAGTGCGAGCGGTTCGAGTTCTGTCCCGAGGTGACGGCCAAGGCGTGCCGCCTGGGAGCGAGAATCGTCGAAGTGCCGATCCGCTACGACGCCCGGAGCCGGCGCGCGGGCAAGAAAATCCGCTGGCGCGACGGGCTGGCCGCGCTGATGACGCTCTGGCGCTGGCGGCACTGGCGCGCCCCGGCCCCGCCGGGCGATGCGCATGAAGGCGGCCGGTCGCATCGAA
>CAYVLO010000192.1:0-6472 GCA_964452125.1 uncultured Anaerolineaceae bacterium
ACAAGCTGGATGAGACGCTGATGATCACCGTCCTGCGCAAGCTGTACGAGCAGCAGGTAGAGCACCTCAGCCTGGCGGCCGACCCGGTGGTCACAGTTGGCGAGGTGCGCGAAGAGTACCGGACCATCTCTGGCAAAGAGCGCGACCTGGGCATCATCCAATACGAAGAGATCCTGCGCCGCCTGAAACGGCTGGGGTTGGTAGAGCCGGTGGATGGGCGCACCCTCGACCCACGCGACGGCGAGTGCCGGATGCGCCTGCGAGGCTCGGTGCGGATGATCTTGCCGGTGCAGACTGCAGACGAGATGGCCGCCTGGCTGGGAAAATATCGGGCAAAGGGGAGTGGGAGAAACGGCGATGAAAGAACTCCGGCGGATCCGGCTCATTAACTGGCACCTGTTCGAAAACACGACAATCACCTGTCAGGGCACAACCTACTTTATCGGCACCAACGGCACAGGCAAGTCAACCATCCTGGACGCGATGCAGTTCGCGCTGGTGGGTGGGCAGCGCGACGTCAAATTCAATCAGGCGGCCATGGCCGGCAGCCGTCGGACGCTGACCAGCTATGTGCGCGGCGAGCTGGGCACCGAAGGGCAGCGCTTTCTCCGGGGCGACGCCACGGGCGTGGTGGCCCTCGAGTTCCGCGAGGCGGACGGCGCCCACTTTGTGCACGGCGCCGTGGTGGACGCCTACGAGGATGGACGCTCGCCCGACATTGCCTATTTCGTGGTCAACGGCGCGACGATGAACGATGACTGGTTCTTTCACGCGCCGGGCAAACTGCACGACAGCCGCGCCTTTCGCCGCCACATGGAGCACTATCCCCTGCCCGGCGGCCGCGCCCACCTCTTCACCCGCCTGGAGGACTATCGATTTCACCTGCTCAATCGCCTGGGACAGCTCAAAGACACCTTTCCGGCCAAGATCGTCAAGGGCCTGGCCTTCAGCCCGCTGATCAACATCCGCGATTTTGTCCACAACTATCTGCTGGACGAGAATCTGGTGGACGTGCGCCTGTTGCAGGAGCAACTCGACACCCTGCGCCATTTTGAAGAGCTGGCAGCCGATGTGCGCCGCCGCATCGAGGAGTTGGGTCAGATCGAGGAACTGGACCAGGAGCGGGCGACACAGCGGCGGCTGCGCATCACCAACGGCTATATTCGGCGTGTGGCCCAGGGCGACCATCACCTGACCCAACTCAAGCAGCGCCGTCAAGAGCTAGACGAGCAGCGGCTTGAATTGAGCCGCGCCGAGCTGCGGCGCGAGAACCTGGACGAAAACCTGAAATTCGCGCGCCAGGATCTGCTCGACGCCCAGGTGGCGCTACAAACCGACGCGACGGCGGCCCGAGAGAAGGCCCTGCGCGCCGAGATAGCCGATGTAGAAAAAGAGGTGATGGCGCTGCAACGGCAGAAGGTGAAACTTGCCGGGCAAGTGGCCGCGGAGCAACGGGCGGCTGTCGAGCTGGCGACGCTCTTGCGCGAGGACAACATGTCGGTGCCCGATGCCCTCGAGCGCCTGGCCCAAGGGCCGGTTGACGTGAGCGCCGAGTTGCTGGGGACGATTGGCGCGCTGCAAGGAGACCTGGCGGCGCTGGGCAGCGAGTATGCGCGCCAGAAGGCGTTGCTCGACGAAAAAGTGGCCCACCTGCGCAACGAGGCCGAGGACCTGGCCCGCGAGATCACCCGGCTGCGCACTGGCGACCGGGACGTGACTACCGACACCGAGGCGCCCGAGGCGGCTCGGCTGCGCCGCCTGCTCCGCGCCGAGCTAGGCCTGAGCGCCGACGAGGTGCCCTACCTGTGCACCCTGCTGCGCGTGCCCGACGAATCGTGGCAGGACGCAGTGGAGGGCCTGCTGGGACGCAACCGCTTTCACCTGCTCGTCCCCCCAGCCCGCTACGACGAGGCGATGGCCCTCTACCATCGGCGACGGCAGAAGGACGGGCTGCACGGCGTGGGACTGATCGACGGCGAGCGGCTGCTGGCCCATGCCCGGCCGGCCCGCACCGACAGCCTGGCCGCGGAGGTGGACACAGAACACCCCATGGCGCGGGCTTTTGTGGACTTGCTGCTGGGCGGGTATGCGCGCTGCGAGACGTTGGAGGCGCTGCGCGACCAGCGCACAGCAGTGACGCGCGACTGTTTTGTGCGGCGCCACTTTAGCACCAGCCACCTGAACCCCCGCGTCTACCGCCGTTGGTTCATCGGCGAGCGAGCCATCCCACGCCAGATCGAACAGCGTGAGCAACGCCTGGCCGAAATCGCCGACGAGTTGACCGGCTTGCAGGCGCAGGCGAGCGGGTTGGCGCGACGACTGGTCCTTACCCGCGACAAGGTCCGCCTGTTCTACGACCTGGAGCGCGACCTGCCGGGCGTGGCCCAACTGCCGGCGCGGGAGGAGCACCGGACGGCGTTGAACGTCGAGTTGGCCGGGCTGAACACCCAGAGCGTCGAGTTATTGCGGGCGCAGGTGGCCCAACGCCAGGCCAAAGTCGACGAGCTACAAGCAGCCGCGGTGGCGCTCGAACGGGAGATGGGCCGCCTGGAGGAGCGGATCGCAACCCTGTCGGGCGAGACGCTGCCGGGACTGGAGCGAGCAGCCGACCAGGCAATCCACGATGCTCAAGAGTTCCTGGCGACAGAAGATGCGGAGGCGCTGCTGGAAGAGGCCCAGGCCGAGTACGAGCGCCGCCGGGTGCGCCAACCGGTGGAGGCGATCCTGAACAACGCCGAGCGCTACGAGAGCGACTACCGCACCGCCGAAAATCGCAGCCGCGACCGGCTGCGCGAGGCCAAACAGGCCTACAGCCTGGCCTACGATTTCGGCTTTGACCAGGACGAGAACGCCAAGCGCTACATTGCCGAGCGCTGCAAGTACATCGAGTCCGAGCTGCCCGAATACGAAGCGCGCATCGCCGAACAGCGGGCGCTGGCTGAGCAGGAACTGGTGGAGAACTTTGTCCACCGCCTTCGAGAGCAGATCGAAGACGCCCGCCAGCAACTCGGCTACCTGAACACGACCCTTTCGGCGCTACGTTTTGGCGGCGAGCGCTTCGAGTTCATCACACGGCCCGAACCTGCGCTGCGCCCGGTGTACAACCTGATCATGGACAGCCAGTCGGTGCTGGGCGCATCGCTGTTCGATTCCGATTTCCGCAAGAGACATCAGCAGGGCTGGGACCTGCTTTTTGAGCGGTTGACGACGGGAATGGACGACGATACGAGCCGCGAACTGCAAGAGCTACAGGATTACCGTAACTACCTACAATACGACATCCGCATCCACTATCCGAACGGCGACCAGGCGCTGCTGAGCAAAATCAACGCCAAAAAGTCGGGCGGCGAGACGACGACGCCCTTTTACGTGGCCATGGCCGCATCCTTTGCCCAGGCCTACCGCTTGAATCAGCCGCGCCCTGCCGATACGATCCGCCTGGCCCTGTTCGACGAGGCCTTTGGCAAAATGGATACTGCGCGCACGGCGAGCGCGCTCCAGTTTATGGTCGAAAGCCAGTTGCAGGTGGTGTTGGCCACGCCGCCCGACAAGGCGGGTGGATTGCTGCCCTACGTCGATTCGGTGCGCACGGTGGTGCGCAAAAACAACCACTCGTTTGTGATCGAGATCGACAAGGCAGAGATGATGCGGCGGCTGGACGGCGGAGCGGTGCCGCTCCCAGAAGTGACCGCGCCAGGTGAAGCGGCGTGAAGCAGCCCCTTGCGCTCGTGCCATCGCCCGACGTGGCTGCCGTTCTGCACAACCTGCTCGACCAGTACGAACGGCGGCAAGACCCTCACGCGCGGATCATTCGCTGTGACCTGGAAGGGCTCAATTTGCCGGGCTACTTTAGCCAATTGGATCCAGAGCCACGGCAGGTGGCCAACGAACAGTTCCACCGGCTGGAAGAGGCAGGTTTGGTCAGGTTACGCTGGTTGGCAGATCAGGAAAGCCACCTGCTCGAAGCGGTGGTGTTGGACCCTGACAACGCGGCCGAGATTTTCCGCATCGCCGGACGCGCCCCGGTGGCGGCCCAACGGGCGCGGCTGCGCGACCTGCTGTTAGGCGATCGGTTTCGGCTGGACGGCTGGCGCTTGCGGGCGGTGAACGGTACCCTGGCCCGACTGAGGGAAGAACGCTCGCCAGAGCCCTTTTCCTTGACGGATGAGGGACGCAACCGCGACCTGCTGGCAGCGCTGGTGGCGTTGGGAGAGGTGACGGAAGAGACGCCGATCCGCACCTTTAGCGTCCACACCTTCAACGACAGCAAACGGTTCGACATGCTGCGTGGGGCACTGGTGCGGTTGGCCCGACGGCACGAGGCCGAATGGCGCGATTTGCGGGCGCACGAGGTGCTGGCAGAGTTGGGACTGGTCACCAATCCGGGACACCTTGTCCTGGCCGGCGCGTGGCAGTTGGTCGATGGGCAAGGCGTGATCCACGAGTTGGCCAATTTTGAGCCGTCGGTGGGCATCCCGACACGCCTGGCTGCTACAGCTAAAGAGGTGGGCGTTGGTGCGGATCGGGTGGTGTGCGTGGAAAACCTGACGCCATTCTACGATCTGGTGCGGCGAGAACCGGCGCGGCTGGCAGCGCTCTACCTGGGCGGAAATCCATCGCCGGCGTGCCGGCACTTGCTGCGCTGCCTGGCAGACGGCTCGCCGCCCACACTGCCCCTGTTCGTGTGGGCCGATCTGGACTATGGCGGACTGAACATCCTGGCCCAGGTCCGGCGGCTGGTTTCGGCGCGGTTTGCCCCATACCGCATGGACGTGGAGACCTTGGAAGCCCACGCCCGCTATGCACAGCCGCTCACACCGGGGGACGAGCGTCGGCTCGCACGGCTATTGCAGCATCCCCACCTGCAAGACATGCGGTCGCTCATCGAGCACATGCTGGCACGCGGCATCAAACTGGAGCAGGAAGCGGTGACCCTGCATCCCAGCCATTGACCTTACAGGCCGGGATCAACCCCTCGCCCAGGGCGCCGCGGAGCTTGTGGGGTAAAAGCCCTGCATGCCCTTCGGGGCGCTGTTGCACAGCACCGGGTTCAGAGGTATAATGAGAACCGCCTTTTGGAGCGTCGCTCCTCGAGGGGCTGCCCGACGGCTACAAAGCCAACCTTTAACCGATTGCACAGGTGAATGACTATGGAACTCGTTTTTCAACACATTGATAACAACCGCCCCTTGTTCATCGATCGGCTCATGGACTATCTCCGCCAGCCAAGCATCAGCGCCTATGGAGAAGGCATGGAGAAGGTGGCCGATTACTTGGTGATCTGGCTTTCCAAGCTCGGGTTCGATGCCCAACAGATGCCCACTCCCGGTTGGCCCATGGTGCTGGGACGCCGCTTTGATCAACCCGCGGCGCCCACCGTCTTGCTCTATGGCCACTATGACGTACAGCCGCCAGATCCCCTGGATGAATGGATCTCGCCGCCGTTCGAGCCAACCCTACGAAATGGCCGAGTGTATGCCCGGGGAGCGGGCGACAACAAAGGGCAGCACTTTGCCCAGATTT
This sequence comes from uncultured Anaerolineaceae bacterium, assembly GCA_964452125.1. Lineage (GTDB taxonomy): Bacteria > Chloroflexota > Anaerolineae > JAAYZQ01 > JAAYZQ01 > CAZNQW01. Next base: position 5,524 of record CAYVLO010000192.1, read on the forward strand.
TGGCCCTCGAGTCGCTGCTGGCCGTTCGCGGGGAGTTGCCGTGCAATGTCCTTGTGTTGCTGGAAGGCGAAGAGGAACTGGGCAGCCCACACATCGCCGACTTTGTCCGCACGCACCGAGATCTGCTCCCCGCCGATTTGGTCATCACGTCCGATGGTCCATTGCCCAAGGATGGACACCCGACAATAGAGTTTGGCGTGCGCGGCGTGGCGTCCTTTGAATTACGGGCCCGCGGAGCAAACCGCGATCTCCATTCGGGCAACTTTGGCGGGATTGCCCCCAACCCCTTGTGGACGTTGGTTCACTTGCTGAGCACCATGAAGAATCCGCAAGGCGAAATCACGATCGAGGGGTTCTATGACCGCGTGCAACCTCCCACCGAATTGGAGCGCGCCGCGCTGGCCCGTTTGCCGATCGATGAAAACGCCGCCAAGGGCGATCTTGGGATCGATCAGTTCGATGCGCCGCCCGATCGCCCCTATTATGAGCGACTGGCGTGTTGGCCCACGCTGACCATCAACGGCTTGCACGGTGGGTATGGGGGGCCAGAATCCAAAACGGTCCTCCCCAGCGAAGCATTCGCCAAATGCGATATTCGTCTGGTGGAAGCGCAAACTGCGGACGAGATTTTCGCCAAGGTCGAGTCCCACGTGCGCCGGCACGCGCCGGGCGTAGAGTTCATCCGCCAGGGCGGTATGGACCCATCCAAGACCCGCCTGGATTCCCCCTATGTCGAACCTCTCCGGCAGGGTATCCTGGCTGCCCAGGGTGTAGAGCCGTTGCTAATTCCGGCGATGGGAGGGAGCCTGCCGGACTATGTCTTCACCAAGATCCTCGGCATCCCCGATTTCACGGTGCCGTACGCCAATGCCGACGAAGACAACCACGCACCCAACGAAAACCTGGAACTGGAGCGATTCTTCCGAGGGATCAAGACGGGGGCAGCCAT
>CAYVLO010000193.1:0-6434 GCA_964452125.1 uncultured Anaerolineaceae bacterium
GACAAGACCGCCGAGCTGTTCGCCCAGGGCAAGCTGGGCGGTTTCATCCATCTGTACGCCGGTGAGGAGGCGATTGCGGTGGGGGTATGCGCCCACTTGACCGACCGCGACTTTATCACATCCACCCATCGCGGCCACGGCCACTGCATCGCCAAAGGCGTAGACGTCAAGCCGATGATGGCCGAGCTGTATGGCAAGGCCACAGGGACGAACAAAGGCAAAGGCGGCTCCATGCACATCGCCGATGTGGACAAGGGGATGCTGGGCGCCAACGGCATTGTGGGCGCCGGCGGTCCGCTGGCCTGTGGGCCGGGGCTGATGGCCAAGACCCTGGGCACCGACCAGGTGGCCGTGTGCTTCTTTGGCGACGGCGCCTCGGAACAGGGCACCATGCACGAGTCGATGAACCTGGCCGCCATCTGGAAACTGCCGGTCGTCTTCCTGTGCGAGAACAACGGATATGCCGAGAGCACCCCATGGGGCTACCACTGCGCGGCCAAGGACATCTCGGACCGCGCGGTGGCCTATGACATGCCCGGGGCCACGGTGGATGGCAACGACTTTTTCGCGGTCTACGAAGCAGCCGCTGAGGCCATCGGCCGGGCGCGGCGGGGCGAGGGTCCGTCCCTCGTCGAGGCGCGCGGATTTCGCTACTATGGACACTTTCAGGGCGACGCCATGCTCTACTACACCGAAGAGGAAAAGGCGCGCCAAAAGGCCAATGACCCGATCGACAAATTCCGCAAGCGCGTGCTCGATCGCAAGCTCTTGACCGAGGAAGAGCTGGCCAAGATCGACGCCCAGATCCAGGCCGAGATCGAAGAAGCGGTCAAGTTCGGCGAAGAGAGCCCCATGCCCGATCCGGCAGAACTCACAACTGACGTCTATGTCAGTTATCCCTAAGAGGAGGAAGCAACGATGACACGCACAATCACCTTTCGAGAAGCGGTCAACGAGGCCATGCGTCTGGAAATGCGTCGCGACCCCACAGTGATCCTCATGGGCGAGGACGTGGCCGGCGGCGCGAGCATGGATCACCTGGAGGGAGAGGACAAGGAAGCCTGGGGCGGCGTCTTGGGCGTGACCTCTGGGCTGCGCCCCGAATTTGGGGGCAACCGCGTTCTGGATACCCCCATCAGTGAGTCGGCCTTTATCGGGGCAGCCGTTGGCGCCGCCTCGACCGGTCTGCGCCCCATCGCCGAGTTGATGTTCGTCGACTTTATGGGCGTTTGTTTCGACCAGATCTTTAACCAGGGCGCCAAGCTGCGCTACATGTTCGGCGGCAAGGCCAAGTGCCCGATGGTGGTTCGCACCACGATCGGCGCCGGCTTCCAGGCCGCGGCTCAGCACTCGGGTTGCCTCTACTCGGTCTTTGCCCACATGCCGGGCCTGAAGGCCGTGGTGCCCTCCACACCCTACGATGCCAAGGGACTCCTGGCCACTGCGATCCGCGACGACGACCTGGTGGTCTTTTTCGAGCACAAACTGTTGTACGACATGGAGGGTGAGGTCCCGGAAGGGGAGTATGTCATCCCCTTTGGCAAAGCGGACATCAAGCGCGAGGGCAAGGATGTGACCATCGTCACCCTGGGACGCATGGTTCATATGGCATTGGAGGCCGCTGAAACACTGTCAAGCGACGGCGCAGACGTGGAGGTCATCGACCTGCGCACCATCTCGCCCATGGATAACGAGGCGATCCTGGAGTCGGTCCGCAAAACCCATCGGCTGGTGGTCGTGGACGAGGACTATCCGCGCTGCAACGTGGCGACAGACGTCATCGCCCTGGTGGCCGATCAGGCCTTTGACTACCTGGACGCGCCGCCCAAGATGATCTCACCGCCCCACGCGCCGGTACCCTTTAGCCCGGCGTTGGAGGGTCTCTACATCCCCAATGCGGACCAGATCGTGAAGACGGTGAAATCCCTGATGTAACGTTTTGGGGTCCGGCAGGTTGGATACTCGGCCTGCCGGACCCACCAAAATCGCGGTCACCGGCGCCCCTGCAAGCCGGATCGCTTGCCGTCGCGCCGGGCCGAATCCATCCTCGGAGCGAATTATGTCAACAGTCGGCATCATTGCAAACCCAGCTTCAGGCAAGGACATCCGCCGTCTGATCTCCCATGCCTCTGTGTTTGACAATCACGAAAAAGCCCATATCGTGCAGCGCATTCTCCTGGCGCTCGACGCCCTGGGCGTCGAACGGGTGCATTATATGCCCGATTACTATGGCCTGGTGGACCGCGCTGCGTGCGACCTCAAACTCTCTTTGGAAACCATGGAGATCCCCCTGGACATGTGGGCCGACGAGCGCGACTCGACCGAAGCCGCCCGGCGCTTGAGCGAGGATGGGGTGGGCTGTATCATCACCCTGGGGGGCGACGGGACAAACCGCGCTGTGGCCAAAGGCAGTGGGCACGTCCCCCTCATCGCCATCTCGACCGGCACCAACAACGTGTTCCCCAAAATGCTGGAGGGCACCATCGTCGGAATGGCCGCCGGCCTGGTCGCTCGCAACCTGGTGGACATCGAAAGGGTGAGCTACACGGCCAAGGCACTGGAAGTCACCGTGGACGGGCAGCCAAGCGAATTGGCCCTCATCGATGTGGTAGCCAGCACCGATCTCTTTATCGGCAGCCGGGCGATGTGGGATCCGCGGCGCATCCGCGAGATCGTCCTGGCCCGGGCGGAACCCGACAAGCTGGGCATGTCGTCCATCGGCGGAGTCTTGCAGGTGATCGATGCACAGGAACCAGCAGGTATGTACATCCGTCTGGGCGCGGGGCACAAACGGGTTTTGGCGCCTGTGGCCCCCGGTATGGTCATCCCGGTGGACATCCAGGACTATCGCATCTTGTCGCTTGAGGACGAGGTTACGCTCGAACCGGCGGCTTGTACCGTGGCTGTCGATGGCGAGCGCCAGATCGAAGTCTTTGAAGAACAGACGGTCCGCGTCCGTCTCACCGACCGGGGTCCGCGCGTGGTCGACGTGCAGCAGTGTGTTTGGGAGGCGAGTCAGCGGGGGGTGCTCACCCTGCCAGGCGAGCTGGCCTCTTGACGACGGCTCCCCGTGAGGGACGCCCCCCATGCGGACGCGCGCCCGCGACCTCCCCCACCGGATGGGTCGTGGGTCGTCAGGGATTGTCCAACGCCGATCGATCGTTATTGGAAAAACCAAAAGAGAACAGGAGTATGATCCATGGCCTTGAAAGCAGCGTTCCTGTTTGTGGCGCCCAACGTGGACCCGTCCGTCCACCGACAGACGGTGGTCACGCCGCAGGTCGAATTGACGGCCGTGGCCGTCAACGACTATGCCCAGGCGGTCGAGGTGTGCCGCCAGTTGGTCGATGAGGGCATCGTGGCCATCGAGCTGTGCGGCGGCTTTGGTCACGTTGGCACCGCCCGCATCGCCGAGGCAGTGGGCGATCGGGCCGCCGTGGGCGTGGTGCGCTTTGACAACCACCCTGGCCTGGAGTTCAAAAGCGGCGACGCCCTGTTCGCTGGCTAAACCGCAAAGACCAGGTAAACCCAGATGCATCTCAAAAAATTCATTATGGAAGTGGGGATGGGCCTGGACCAACACGGCCAGGATCCCACCAATGCCGCCCGCAAAGCGGTCAAAGATGCCATATCCCGGAGCTGCCTGACCGGGCTGCTGGAGATCGCCCGCCTCGAGGATGTCAACGAGATGATCGTCGAGGTCCTGGTCGCCTGCCCCCACCCGGGGCAGGTGGACCAGGCCCAGGTCCTGGAGGCCATCCCCTTTGGCCAAAAGCAGATCCAAGTGGTCGAAGGGGGGATGATTACCCAAAGTGTGTATCAACCCGAACTGGGAGACACCTCCGACGAGGCCTATGTCGCCAACGCGGCCATACACGTATTTGTGGATATGGATCGCGTGTTGAGGGCGTGGAAAGAATATCTATAACCGATGAGGAGACATGTATGGCTACAAAGGTGATCATGCCCAAGTTGGGCATGGCCATGAGTAATGGAACCGTCGTCAAATGGCTGAAAGACGACGGCGCTGAGGTTCAAGCGGGCCAACCGATCGTCGTGGTGATGAGCAAAAAGATCACCTACGAGGTAGAGGCGGCGGCAAGTGGCATTCTCCGCCACGCCGCCAAGCCCAAAGATGTGCGGGACATTGGCCAGGCGATCGGCTTTATCGCCGCGCCCGGTGAAGAGATCCCCCCAGAGGAATTCGAGGCGGCTGCCACCGCACCCGGCGAGGCAGTCAAAGTGCAAAAAGAAAAGGCAGCGGCGCCCGCCCCGGCTGCCAAGGAACCTCCGGCTCCCAAAGAGGAAAAGCGGGTACCCTCTTCCCCGGCGGCGCGAAGGTTGGCCGAGGAGTTGGGCATCGACCTTTCGCGCGTCAGGGCAGCGGGCAGCCGCATCACCGAAGAGGACGTGCAACGCTACCACGAAGAGCAATCGCGTATCGTGGTCTCGCCCCTGGCCCGGCGCATGGCCGAAGAAGAGGGGGTGGACCTGGCAACCGTAAAAGGCACAGGGCCTGGCGGGCGCATCACCGAGGAAGACGTGCTGCGCGCCATGGAAAAACCGGGGGCGCCGGCTGCTCCGCCCCTGCAACGGATCCCTTTCATCGGCATGCGGCAGGCCATCGCCGAGCAGATGGCCTACAGCTTGCAGAGCATGGCCCAGATTTCGATGTACACCAAGGCCGACGTGACCGAACTCAAGACCACGCGCGAGGCCTTGGGCGCCCGCTGGGGAAGCAAACCATCGTACACCGATCTGTTGATCAAGGCCGTCGTCGTGGCGCTCCAGGACCACCCGCTGTTGGGGGCCAAGCTGGAAGGCGACGAAATTGTGATGCCCACCGAGTACAACATCGGCGTCGCGGTGGCGCTGGACGAGGGGCTGATCGTGCCCGTGGTGCGCAACGCCGACCAGCTCAGCCTGCCGGCCATCGGAGAAAAGCTCAAGGGCCTGGCCCAGCGCGCCCGCGACAACACCCTGGATGTGGACGAGGTCACCGGAGCAACCTTTACCATCACCAACCTGGGAATGTTTGGCATCGATGGCTTTACGCCCATCATCAACCCGCCCGAGGTGGCCATCCTGGGCGTGGGACGCATTGTCCAGGAACTGGCCCAGGTCAACGGCCAGATCGTGGCCCGCGACGTGATGACGCTGAGCCTGACCATCGACCATCGCATTGTGGACGGCGCGCCGGGCGCCCAATTCTTGCAGACGCTGGTCCGGTTGCTGGAACATCCGGCCTTGATCTTTGCCGGAAGGGAGGGCTAGACGATGGCCGAAAGACAGGACCTGGTGGTCATTGGCGGCGGCGCGGGTGGATTTGCCGCCGCCGTGCGAGCCGTGCAACTGGGCGCCAAAGTGACCGTCATCGAAAGCACCCACTATGGCGGCAGTTGCATGAACAAGGCCTGCATCCCACTGACCTTTTTGATGACGGCCGCCCAATATGCCCGGGCATCGCGCAAGGCGCCCCGCTTTGGCATCCAACTGGGCGACCCGCAGATCGACATGGACACCCTGCACGAGCGCAAGGAGTTGCTCATCGAAGGCCTGCGCATGGGCACCGAGCAACACCTGGCCGACTATGGCGTGACCCTGATCGAAGGGCGCGGCAAGCTGATCTCCCGCGACACGGTTCAGGTCGATCCCCTGCCCGGATCTGGGGCAGAGCCGCAGCAGATCCAGACGCGCATGGTGATCCTCGCCACCGGCTCGGCGCCGACCCAGTTGCCCCTGGAAGGGGCCGACCTGCCCGGCGTCATCGGCACCGAAGAGGCCATCGCCCTGCGCGAGATCCCGCCGCGCCTGGCCGTCATCAGCACCCAGGCCTGGGACCTGGAACTGGCCCAGTACTTTCAGGCTCTGGGCAGCCAGGTGACGCTGATCTATGCCGGCGACCAGATTCTGGAACAGGCCGATCGCGACACGGCCCAAAGGTTGGCCAAGAGCCTGTACGACACCGGGATTACCATCCAGCGACGCACAGCCGTGGAGGCGATCCGCCCCGGGGAGAACGGCGCGCTGCGGGTGATGTTGGCCGGAGACAAGGAAATCGAGGTAGACAAGGTGCTCGCCGCCCGCCGCATGGCCAACTCGGCGGGGCTGGGCTTGCGCCAGGTGGGCGTGCAGATGGAGGGCGCCTCAATCCTCGTCGACGACCGGATGCAGACCAACGTGCCGGACCTCTATGCCATCGGCGACCTCACGCCTGGCCCCATGTGGTCTCACAAGGCCAACGCCGAGGGCATCGTCGCTGCCGAAAACGCCCTGGGGCTCACCCGTCGCATGCGCTACGACACCCTGCCCCACTGCGCCTACACCTGGCCCCAGGTGGCCTGGGTGGGCCTGACCCAAGAGCAGGCCGAAGCCAAGGGCATCGAGATCGACATCGGCAAGGTGCCAGCAGCCCTCAACCCCTATGCCATGAT
>CAYVLO010000194.1:0-6423 GCA_964452125.1 uncultured Anaerolineaceae bacterium
ACGGGTGCGACCCGAGTAGAATCACATGGAGGAATCAACGATGACCGAGACCACGCAGGCCCCCACGCGGGGCCCCAATTGGAAGCAGGTGGGCCTTTTCCTGGGCGTGACGTTTGCCCTCACCTACCTGTTGGACCTGATCTTGTACCTGACGGTGGGCTATTCCCAGCAGGTGGGCACGCTGCTGATGCTGCAACTGCAAATGCTGCTCCCGGCGGCCGTGGCCATCGCCCTGCAGCTCTTTGTGTTCAGGGATAGCCCCATCTATCGCACCCAGGAGCGGACCCGGTGGTTCTTTTACTTTTATCTGACCTTTACCGCGCTGTTTGTCCTGTTCAGCGTGGTGGGCGTGACCATCGAGAATGCCGCGCTCCAGTCGATCTTGAGCCTGCTACCCACCGTGTTGAGCGTGCTGGGGCTGGGGGTGGTCGTGGTGCTGCGCCTGGTGGCCGGCAAGGACGAGTTCCAACGGGCGGGGCTCAAAGGCGGCAAGCTGGTGCATTACCTTCTCTTTGGGGTGGCCATCGTGTTGGTTTATTACGTGATGACTTTCCTCAACAGCCTGTTCGAGTTGGGTCAGACCGCCGATGTGAACGCGCTGATGGTCCAGGCCGGGGTACCCGAGGGGACGATCCCGCCCGGCCTGTTTCTCCTGGCCGTCGGCTTCCAAAACATCCTCCTGGCCCCCATCCTGGGTCTGCTCATTGCCTTTGGCGAAGAGTATGGCTGGCGCGGCTATTTGCAGGGCGAGCTGATCCGCATGGGCAAGGTCAAAGGCATCGCCCTGGTGGGCGTCATCTGGGGACTTTGGCACGCGCCGATCATCATGATGGGCCACAACTTTCCCGGCTATCCCGGCTGGGGCGTGGTGGCGATGACCCTTTACTGCATCGGCCTGGCGTTCTTTTTGGGCTATGCCGTGCTCAAGACGGGTAGCGTGTGGCTGGCGGCCTTTTTGCACGCGCTCAACAACAGCGTGGCCTCTTTCCTGATGGTGCTGGTGTACATGCCCAACGACCCGATGTTCTCCTTTGGCGTGGGCATCTATAGCCTGGCGGTGTGGGCTCTGGTCATTGGCGCCTTATTCGTGCTGGACCGCAAGGCGTGGTTCGGAGCGGCCGAGTAGGGACGGACGCTCCTGCCCTGGTCGTCGCCCCCGCGGAAGCGGGGCCCATCGATTGGCACCTGCGCAGAAATGGCCTCGGAAGGAAACAGATGGATGCCCGCTTATGCGCGGGGGTACTCGCGGCGGGCATGACGGAGTGACGCGGGCGCGGAGCCGTGGGACAGTCGCCGCGGTGCATCGTTGGGGCACGGCGTGCCGTGCCCGGACTACCCGCGCGGCCGCAATGTTTGAGAGGCGTACCTTTTTTGCAACGCAGGGGGATTGTGGGGGCCTGCCGAGGCCCCCACACCCCCGGCCGGGGCCCTAACGGCCCCGGACCCCACGAAATTGGTGCGTTGCCCAGTCGAATTTCGGTTTCGTGAGAGACGGCGCTTTTGCTCGCTGCCGCCGTCCTCGGGGATGGCACACATGTCCGCCAGGCCTGCGCGCCCCGAGGACGGAGACATGGGGACACGGGGCGCGGAGCAATGAGCTATATGCCGTCGCCCCCGCGGAAGCGGGGGCCCATCGATTGGCGCCTGGGCGGGAATAGCGGCGGAAGGCGACGGATGGATGCCCGCCTATGCGCGAGGGTACTCGCGGTGGGCACGACGGAAAAACGCGGGCACGGCGTGCCGCACCCTTACACAGCCCAGCCCGAATGCACAGTGTAGGGGAGAGGCATTCGGGTGACTTCTGGGTTTTGGCAGGAAGGCCGTCCCGTGGGCGAAAGGACGCGCAGTCAGAGAGTGCACCGGAATGCCTCGCCCTCCCCGATCGTCGGCGCGAGCCAGGTGGGCAAGGCATCAGCCAGATCCTGGCAAGGCGGGCCTTCTTGGTTGCGGCGTTTGCCACCGTATGCGATGCCCCATTATCTGCGGCGATGCCTTGCCCCTACATCGGGGCATGACGGAAAAACAGGGGCATGGGGCGCCGTGCCCTTTCGGTGGGAACGACGATGGGGACGGAGCGGTTTTTCTCGGAGCAAGGGGGGAATGCGATGATCCAAGTCGAAAACCTGGTCAAGCATTATGCCAAGGTCAAGGCGGTGGACGACGTCAGCTTTGCCGTGGGGCCGGGCGAGATGTTTGGACTGCTGGGGCCCAACGGCGCCGGCAAGACGACCACCATCCGCATCTTGATGGACATCATCAAGCCCGATAGCGGCGTCGTGCGGCTGTTTGGCCAGCCGCTGACCGGAGCCGCCAAGGCGCGCATCGGCTATCTGCCCGAGGAACGGGGCCTCTACAAGAACTATGGGCTGCTGGAAAATCTGGGGTTCCTGGGCGCCCTCAAGGGTATGCCCCGGGCCGAGGCGCGCGCCCGGGCCGGGGCCCTGTTGGAACGGGTGGGGCTGGCTGAGTACGCCACCCGCAAGACCAAAGAGCTGAGCAAGGGCATGAATCAAAAAGCCCAGTTCCTGGCGGCCATCGTCCACGACCCCGACCTGCTCATTCTGGACGAGCCCTTTCAGGGGCTGGACCCGGTCAACACCGATCTGCTCAAGACCATGTTGCTGGAAGAGCAGGCGCGGGGCAAGACCGTCATCCTGAGCACCCACAACATGAACCAGGTCGAAGAGATGTGCAACCGCATCTTGCTGATCAACCACGGTCGCGCCGTGCTCTATGGCTCGCTGACCGAGATCAAGGCCGGCTATGCCCAGCACGCGGTGAACCTGGGATGCGACGCCCTGCCCGACAGCCTGCCCGGCGTAGAGCGCGTGGAAAGGGACAACCACCTCCTGCACCTGATCCTGGAGCCCGAGACCTCCCCCCAGGCCCTTCTGCGACACCTGGTGGCCAAGGGCGTGGTGATCCACCACTTTGAGGTCGCCACTCCCCCGCTGGAAGAAATCTTTGTCAGTGTGGTGGGAGGTGCCGCATGAAAGCAGTGTGGCTGATCGCCGTCCAAGAGTTCATCGCCAATGCCCGGCGGCCCGGGCTGATCATCGTGACCCTGGCCATTCCCTTGCTGGCCCTGGCGGGCGTGGTGCTGGCCTCCCTCTTTGGCGGCCAGGTGGGCGACCTGATGGAATCCCAATTCGCCCCCGAACAAAAGACCGTCGGCTATGTCGACCACAGCGGCCTGCTGGCCGATCCGCTGCCCCAATATCGCGAGGGTTACCGGGCTTTCCCCGACGAAGAGTCGGCGCGCTTGGCGCTGCTGGCGGACGAGATTGGCGGCTTTGCGGTGGTGCCGGCCGATTACCTCGAAACGGGCAACGTGACCGTGTATGGCAAGGGGGGCGGCTTTTCCACCTTTGTGGCCGCCGATTCGGGCGACCTGCCCACCCTGCTGAGGGACCATCTCCTGGCGGGCAAGGTGGACGACGCCACCCGGGCCCGCGCCCTGGCGCCCGCCCGCATCCAGACGGTGACGCTGGACGAGCAGGGTCAGGTGGACGACAAGGGCGCCTTTAGCTGGCTGGGCGATTTCGTCCTGCCCTATGCCTTTGCCCTGCTGTTCATCATCACCATCTATTCCACGTCGGGCTATCTGTTGCAGGGGGTGAGCGAGGAGAAGGAAGGGCGCATCATCGAGATTCTGCTATCGTCCATCAGTCCCACCCAACTTCTGGCGGGCAAGATCCTCGGCCTCGGCGCGCTGGGCCTGGCCCAGATCCTGTTCTGGATCGCCAGTGGGGCCGGGGTGCTGATGATCACGGTGGCGTTGTTTGCCCTGGTGGGCGCCATCAAGTTCACTTGGTCAACGGTGTTCCTGGGCCTCATTTTTTTCCTCTTGGGCTACCTGCTGTACGCCACCCTGATGGCCATCGCCGGGTCGATGGGCAGCACCCAGCGCGAAGGCCAGCAGATCTCGGGCATCTTTATGTTTATCGCCTCGATTCCCTTGTTTGCCATGAGCGCCGTGTTCACCAATCCCAACGGGGGCCTGGCCGTCACCCTGAGCTATATCCCCTTTACCGCGCCCGTGATCATGCTCATGCGGCTGGCAATGAGCCCCGTGCCCGCCATCCAGATCCTGATCAGCATCGCCATCCAGGTGGTGACGCTGGCCGTCATTCTGTGGGCCGGGGCCAAGGTGTTCCGCGTGGGCCTGCTGATGTACGGCAAGCGCCCGTCGGTCAAGGAGCTGGCCCAGGCTTTCAAGCAGGCGTGAGGTGAGGGGCGCGAGAGACGGGGCGCGAAGCTGTGTGACCGCCGCCCAGATTTGTGCCCACCGCCTGCCCGTCACCCTCGCGCAAGCGGGGGTCCATGGCCAGGGCCGGACGACCCAGGCCGAGCCAAAAGGAGGGGCGCGCTGGCTTTCTGGGGTTGTGAACGGGCTTGAGATGTGGCGCGGGAAACGGTTTCCCGATTCCCGCGTATAGAATTCGAGTGTGTATCCGTTTTTTCGTACAAACACAAGGAGATCGATAAGGAGGGGGTTATGAGCGAGCAGAGTGTGACGACGACCCAGGACGAGCGCGTCCTGGCGGCTTTGGCCCACGGCAGCATTGTGCTGGGGCTGTTCACCAACGGCGTGGGCGGGATCGTGGCGGCGCTGGTGATCTGGTTGGTGAAAAAGGAAAAGTCGGCCTACGTGGCGGGCCAGGCGCTCCAGTCGCTGGTCTATCAGGCCGCCGTGTTCCTGGTGACCATGCTGGCCTGGTGTTGCTGGGGATTCCTGTACATGATCATGATCATGGTGCCCTTGATGTCCAATCCGGGCGCCTACGAGGTGACGCCCCCAGCCGGGATCTGGGTGGGCCTGATCCTGATGGTCGTGCCCCTGGCCATTTGGGGCCTGACCATCCTGTACGGTCTGTGGGCGGCGGTACGCTGCCTCAAAGGCGACGATTTCAAGTACGTCCTCGTGGGGCGGTGGCTCCAGGCCTGACGGACTCGCGCCCATGGCCTGGGTCTGGCGACCCAGGCCGACGCACCTTTTGGCATGCGGCAGCTTGCTGCTGCGATTTCGGCGTATGCAAGCATCCGGGCGCGGCATGCCGCGCCCCTACATGCCGTCACCTCCACGAACGCGGGGGTCCATGCGACAGAATTTTGCGGCACCAAGGTCCTGCCAAGGCAGGCACACACTCCAGAGGCCGCGACGCAGCGAAGGGGCGCCCCGTTCTTTGCAATGCGGACCAGCGCTAACCAGCGCCGATCACCAGCGCCGCTGGAAATGGACCTCGTAGGAATAATGAAAGCGGACCAGGTTGTTGATCGGCATGCGGGTCCGGCAATCCTCGATGCTTTCGCAGTAGCCATTGTCCACCAACTCCTGTAGGTCGGTCATGGCCGCCGGTTCCTGCTCCAGGGGCCGCGTGTAGGCGCTCAAAGGGCGGTGGTCCGGGTCGGCCGAGGCGACAAAGACTTTGTCGCCCGAGTACACGTCAAAGTGCATGCGTCCCGGGCCGGTCTCACCGCTGATGCCGCAGGCGTGGGGGTCGGGCGGCTGAAGCTGCAGGGCGAAAAAACGGCACACGACCACGCCATCCAGCGGGTCGCCGTTGGCGTTGAACACGTGGACATAGATGTTGTGGTTGCCGATCACGCCGCCGTTTTCGTCGATGTGCAACATGCGCTGCATGGTGATATCGTACGAAAAACCATCGCCAGTGACGGGCGTAGGCGTCGGGGGTCGGCGGGTGGCAGCCGGCGCGGCCTGAGTGGGCGGCGCCGTGGGCGTATCCGTGGGTGGCTCTGTGGGCGAAGGCGTGGCCGTCGGCGTGTCGGTGGGCAGGGGCGTCCGGGTCGGCGCCGTCGTCGGGCGGGTCGGCGCCGTGGTCGACTCGGTGGGTGTCGCTGTAGCCGTATCGGTCGGCGGCGCCGTGGGCGGTGGCGTGTCGGTGATGGTGGCCGTCGACGTGGGGAGATCGGTTGCCGTCGCCGCCGACGTGGCGGTAAAGGTCGGCACCAACGTGAGGGCGTGCGCCACCGATGCGGGCATGGTCGGCGTGGGCCCCGAAGGGCCGCAGGCCACGGCCAAAAGCAGCAATCCTAGCCCCAAAAGGGCCGGCGTGAAGATCCGGCTGTTATGATTCATCGCTTTCCTATCCTCTATCGAACCATGTTTTCGTGATAGCCATCCAGGTACACCGGAACCTGGCGAACGATCTCGATCCGCTCCGATTCCACCTGGCAGGTGTAGGCATAGATTTCTACGCCGCGCTGCGCCACCCGGCGCAGGGATTGACCAAAGGCGGGATCGGCCTCGTCGTGGGGGCGCATGCCCCGGGCGTCTTGCCGCTGGATGCAAAAGACAACGGCGGCCCGCAAGCCCTCTCCCACCGCCCCGGCCAATTCCAACAGGTGGCGCCGCCCCCGGGCCGTGACGGCATCGGGAAAGCAGCCCAGGCCGTCCAGCAC
>CAYVLO010000195.1:0-6421 GCA_964452125.1 uncultured Anaerolineaceae bacterium
GCGGCAGTAACTCCAGTCCGACACGACCTGGAAAATGCGATGATAATCGTCGTGCAGCAAGGTGAACCCCGCCAGGGCCAGAAGCGTCTCGAACACGGCCCGGTGGCGGTAGATCAGGTAATAGTCCTCCTTGCCTGCCTCGTCCTCCTGGTACAGAAAGGTCTCGCCCAACAGCCGGTTCACCACGCGCGGAATCTCGCGCTGCACCTTCTCGGGTAGCGCTGTTCCCGCCAGCACCCCTTCTGGTGTAAATGCCATTTCTCAACTCCTTGTCTCGAAACCTATCTTGACCAACTCAAACGGCCGAACGCGGCAAGCCCCCATTTGCAGTGGTTCGCCCGGCAGCGGCTCCAGGCCGTAGCGGGTATCGGGGTGGTTGCCATAGGCTACGACGTAGATCAGCCACGGCAGATTGTCGAACAGCTCGACTGGCAGATCGCACACGTGGAGGCGCCGATGGCCGTTGAACAGCGCTTGCACGTAGCCGTCTACCTTGTCGGGGGTGATGGTCTGGCCGATCTCTTCCAGGGTCAGCGCTCGCAGGGCGTCTGCATCGTCGGGGTCGAGCAGGGGCAGTACCACAGGCTCGGGCGCAAAGGGCGCCCGGCGGTGTGGCGGCGTATAAAAGCTGTTGATGTCGGGCGCTTGGAGCCCTGGCGCTTGTAGTGTGGGCATGTCGTCGGGCAGCCACACTTTTCCCTCTTCCAGCAGCGATGCCAGTTGCCGCCCCAGCACCACCAGTCGCTCACGAAAGCTGCCTTCGGCGTTCACCAGTTGGTAGCGCACTTGGCGCAGCGAGGTGCGCAGATAGCCAGCATGGCGCCGGTCGATCTCTTCCAGCAGGGGGTCGAGCCCTTCCAACTGCTGGACGATAAAGCGGGTGATGTGGCCGATCTCTTCTGCCGCCTGGACCGGTGTGCGCCGTCCCTGCACCGCCAGCTCGTCGGCGGTCCTGTTCAGCCACTGATCGTCCATCTGCCAGCTTTGCAGCCGCACCACGATATCACGGCGGTAACGCGACACGTGGTCAGAGGTTTTGAGGGCATGGTACGTGGGACCGAGGGCCTGGGCATAGTCCTCGTATTGCAGGCGCAGCAACTCGGGCACGCTGGCTCGCTCCCCGGTCTCTGGGTTGCGGGTCGCCCGGTCGGTGTAGCGCCGGATGTTTTGGTTCAGCTCGTTCAACCCACGCACCACCTGGCGCACGTTCTCGTAGGCCTGAGTCAAGGCCAACGCCGGAGAAAAATCGTCGCCCTCGCTCGTCAACAGTTGGTGGGCGGCGTAGAGCTGCCCGGTGAACTCTTGGGGTTTTTGCTCTTGAATGGCGCGCAGCGCTTCCAGCAAGGTGAAGGCATAGTCGGGCAGGACAATGAACTCGGTATAGTCGGCGCTTTGCTCGCGTTCGAGCCAGCCGGCGTCCACCAGCCGCCGCAACAGGTACCCGGCATAGTCTCGTTCGCTGCCATCCTCGTCCTCCTCGCTGCCGATAGCCGCCAAATCTTCTGGGTCCACCGCCTTGAGATAGTCCACGATTTCGGCCACCACCACCTCGCGGGTTAACCCAAAGCGGTTAAATTCGGCCAGGGTATAGATGCGCAGCAGGATGGCCATGTAGTGGCGCTGCAAGGCGCCGTGGCCTTGGGTGCTAAAGACATTGAACAGGTTCGGCGGCAGCACATCAAAAGGGTTGTTCGCCGCACCCACCACTTTATTGGTCATGGGTCCACACCAGGATCTCTTCCGGCTGGCAGTCGAGGGCCTGGCACAGCCGACCCAGCGCCTCCAGCTCCACGTAGCGCGCCTCTCCCGCGTCCAGGCGGTACACCAGGTCTTTGGAAACCTCGGCCAAGTCGGCCAGGCGCCGCAGGGAGATGCGCTCGCCTGTCGTCATTTGGCGTCGGCCCAGCAAGGCCGTCAGTCTGCCCTTTGTCTCGATCTCGTCCATAGCGAACACTCGTGCGGAACTTTTGTTCTATCTGTGGATGATTATACCCGATCATTGTCCGTTTGTCAAGGACGAATGTTCGGGGTTGGCGTACAAACGTCGTGGACACTTCTGTGGGCTGCCAATAGTACCTTGGCAAGAGGGCATGGAGGCAGTAGATCGTCCTTGCATCGCAACGGTGTTTGGGGTTGCACGAGTGAATCTGGCAATTGGAACCTTTTCCACCGAATACACCACAAGCGGAGGGTAGGGATGTTCCAAAGCCTCCTGGACAAATACAAAGGGTTGGGCTCCGCGTCCCGTCTCGGGCGTGGGATCTTTCAATGTGCTCAGGCCGCCTACGAGGACAGCGCCGCGAGGGCACGGGGAAGGGGAGCGCCCGTGGCGCCAAGCCTGGTTGAATGACCGACCTGGCGAAAATTTGAACCGGGTGGGCAGCCAGTTTGGCAAACCCGACATTATGTGGTATACTGGGTCTTGTAAAGATTGAGAGCGAGCCTCTCTTTTTTGTTTGCCGTGGGCCCTGGGGCGCAAGCCCCAGGTGCTCTTTTTGCTTTTGTGGACCGCGAAATGGGTTCGGTGTGCTTACCTAGCATTTGTAGTATGAGGGTAAAACAAACTATGTCAAACCAGGAGACTTTCCTAACCAAGGAGGGCTTCCAAAAGCTCGAAGATGAGTTGCACCAGTTAAAGGTGGTGCGGCGAGTGGAGATAGCCCGCGCCATCCACGACGCCAAGATGGATGGCGATGTGTCGGAAAATGCCGGCTATGAGGAAGCCAAACGCCAACAGGCTTTTCTTGAAGGACGGATCATGACCATCGAAACGTTGCTCAAGAGTGCTGTGATCATTGAGCAAAATGGTCCGTCCGATGTTGTCACCCTCGGCTCACAGGTCACTGTGGTCGAAGAGGGATGGGAGCCGGAAAGCTATGTGATTGTGGGGTCGGCAGAGGCTGATCCGGGCAATGGGCGCATTAGCAACGAATCTCCCCTGGGCAAAGCTCTGATGGGGCAGCGCGTGGGCGATAGGGTCACCTACAAGGCGCCCAGCGGTTCCATCGAGATGAAAATTCTCAACATTGCCTGATCTCTGGTTCCATTAGGATAGGAACAAAACGGTATGTACGAGGAGTCTGCATGTCAGAAGAGCCACTCACCGATCAGGAGCGCCAGCGCCGAGCCAAGCTAGAGCGCCTGCTGGAGGCAGGGATCGATCCCTACCCTGCCCGTAGCAACCGGACCCACACGTCAGCCGAGGCTATCGAGGCCCTGGAAACCACCCCGGAGAATGCCGAACCGGCAGCAGTCACCGTCGTTGGTCGCCTGGTGAGCATTCGCGTGATGGGAAAATCGTCTTTTGCCCACATCGAGGATGGCGCGGGCAAGATCCAGATCTTGGTCCGGCAGGACGGCGTGGGCGAAGACACATATACCCTGTTCAAGCGAGATCTGGATTTGGGCGATTTTGTCCAAGCGGCAGGGCAGATGTTCCGCACCCGCACCGGCGAACCGAGTGTGCTGGTGAGCGAGCTACGATTGTTGTCCAAGGCCCTGAAACCCCTGCCAGTGGTCAAGGAGAAGGATGGGCAGGTGTTCGATGCCTTTGCCGACAAGGAACAGCGCTATCGCCAACGGTATGTGGATCTGGCTGTGAACCCCGATGTGCGCGAGACCTTTGTCGTGCGGGCCCGGCTTATCTCTGCCATCCGCCGGTTCCTGGACGAGCGCGGCTTTTTGGAGGTGGAGACGCCGGTGCTGCAACCCCTGTATGGCGGCGCGGCGGCCCGACCTTTCGAAACCTACCACAATCAGCTCAAGCAAAAGCTCTACCTCCGTATCTCGGACGAGCTGTATTTGAAACGGCTGATCGTGGGGGGGTTCGAGCGGGTGTACGAAATCGGCCGTGACTTTCGGAACGAGGGGGTTTCGTTCAAGCACAACCCCGAGTTCACCCAAATCGAGTTCTATATGGCCTACGGCGACTATCAGGACGTGATGTCGATGGCTGAAGAGATGGTGGCCTATGCCGCCCAGGAAGCCTTGGGCACCACCAAAATCGTCCGTGATGGCCACGAAATCGACCTGGCCCCGCCCTGGCGGCGATGGAAGTTGCGCGATGCGATCCGGGAAATCACCGGCATTGACTATATGGACCATCCCGATGCCAACAGCCTGCACCAGGCCATCGTCGACATCGGCGGCACGCCAGAGCGCAAGGCTTTGTGGGGCAAACTGATCGATCCGACGTTGATCAACTATGTCGAACCCCACCTGATCCAGCCGACCTTTCTGTACGATTATCCGTTGGAGGTTTCGCCCCTGGCCAAGCGCAAGCCCGGCGAGCCCCAGACGGTGGAGCGGTTCGAGTTCTTTATCGGTGGCTTTGAGATGGGCAATGCCTTCAGTGAGATCAACGATCCCCTGGATCAGCGGGAGCGGTTCCTGCGCACCAGCGAGGCTTTATCGGAAGGGGACGAGGAAGCCCATCCTCTGGACGAAGACTATGTCACGGCGTTGAGTTATGGCATGCCGCCCACGGGCGGTTTTGGCATGGGTATCGACCGGCTGACAATGCTTCTGACAGGCAAAGAATCGCTGCGGGAAGTGATCCTGTTTCCGCCCCTGCGAACTCGAGAATGATGTAGCACGGGCGATGGATCGAAAACGGGATAGGTGTTCACCTGTCCCGTTTTTGGTGTACGTGTGAGAGGGCTAGATCACCTCGAATCGATAGCCCACCCCCCTGACCGTGCGCAGAAACTGAGGGTGGTTGGGGTCATCCTCGATCTTTTGGCGGAGCCAGCGAACATGCACGCTGAGGGTTCGGGTATCGCCCAGGTAGTCGGTTTCCCAGACTTTTTTCATAATCTCCGGCCGACTGAGGACTCGGCCGGGGTTGCGCATGAACAGCGCCAACAAGGCTGCCTCTTTGGGGCGGAGTTTGAGGCTCTTGTCGCCATTGCACAGGATACGCGTGTCGGGATCAAAGGCGAGAGCCCCCAGCCGGATCTCGTTTGTGGCCAACTGGCTTACTATCTTTTTCACCCGATGCAACAGTTTTCGCGAGGTGAACGGGGGCGTTATGTGGGCATCTGCCATACTTCCGATACTGGCGTGGGCGGCTTCGAGCAGGAGGATCGTGGGAACTCCGTCAAGTCGAGAGCGGATGGCCTCTGCGGTTTTCAAGCCGGCGCTTCCAAACGAAGCCACGTCAATGACGAGCAGATCTGGATGGGCAGAGCGGATGCTGCTCGTAGCCTGGCGCTGGGTACTGACAACGACGACCTGACAGTCCCTTCGCTCCAAACTGGGAACAAGTAGATCGGCGGTGGTGATGTCCTTTTCTACGAACAGGATCCTCGGGCCCATGCGCAAAACCATCCTACCCAACACAATCAGACTCGCAAGGGTCATCAAAAACGAGTCCTCTGGTAGCACCTTGAGGGAGGAGTATTGCGGATTTGATTGTAGCCCTCAACGCGCGGCACTTTGGCCTGCTGGTGGGATTGTGGGCAGCAGGGCCTGAATGCCTGTCCATTATACCCCAGGATGGGTTTTTGTGCAATGTCGGGGATGAGTCGGTGAGCAATTCTCATTTTGGCAGTTCGTAAGTACGACTCTGCCCATCTGCTCGGCCCGGATCCGGGCCCCATCTGCTGCCCATGCGCGGTTGGCAACCAAAGGTTGCGGCAACCTTTGGTTGCGCGCGATCCCGCGCGAGCTCTCAGCAGCAATGCGGGGTTTGCGCGGGCCATATCGAGAATTGCTGCCTGCCTTGGCAGGACGCTTGCTTGCGCAATTTCTGCGGCAGCAAGCTGCCGCACTCCAGAGGAATGGCCTCTCAATACCCAAGGGGTGTAACCAACTAACCCATAATTCTGAAAGGCACCATTTCACAACGCAACGGGCAAGGTTTGACACTGCTCGCAGCTTGACGTACAATAGGATCCCGTGGGTTTTCCTGATCGATCAGAGGCCAGGGCGGTCCCTGTGTCCAGCGTGGTTCAGTCGGCTGTGCGTGAACCACGCACGGTCGACCGCGAGTAGACCAGCCACGGAACCCGGCGAGCAGCGCGCCACTCTTTACGGGAGGTTCTCAGGTTGAACATCCGCGTTCCGATCAGCCATGCCGAGGCGATGGCCACCTTTCTTCAGGACTTGATACGCATTCCGAGTTTGTCCACTCAAGAAGGAGCCGTGGCGGATCGGCTTGCACAGGAAATGCGCCAGGCGGGGTTCGAACAGGTCTGGACCGATCCCATTGGCAATGTGATTGGCCGGATTGGCGCCGGCACAGGCCCCAAGTTGCTGTTCAACGCCCACATGGATCATGTAGACGTGGGCGATCCATCGCGCTGGCCCCACCCGCCCTATGCCGGCGTCATCCAGGATGGCATCCTCTATGGACGGGGCGCCTGCGATATGAAGGGTGGGCTGGCGGCCATGGTCTACAGCGTCAAGGCGCTGGTCGAAT
>CAYVLO010000196.1:0-6363 GCA_964452125.1 uncultured Anaerolineaceae bacterium
CGTTGAGCAGCCATTCTTCTGGAGTACGTGCCTGCCTTGGCAGGACGCTTGCTTGCGCAATTTCTGCGGCAGCAAGCGTCCTGCTGGGCAGGCACGCACTCCAGAGGAATGGCCTCTCAATACCCAGGAGAGTAATAACCAACTTATCCACAATTCTGAAATGAACCCTGACGGTGCGCCCGAATTGCCCGAATGTGTGTAACCGACCATCTTGAGGTATAATGGGCGGCGTCGACAGAACCGCCCGACTGATAATGAGGGCCAGGAGGAGGAAGCCATGAAACTCACGGTGGGTGTCGCCCAGATGGACATCCGTCGGGATCGTCCCGATAGGAATCATGCCACGGCGCAGAGCCTGGCGGGTCAGGCGGCAGACCGCGGCGTCGAGCTGCTGGTCCTCCCGGAGCTGTGGCCCACTGGCTACCACCTGGCCCGGGCGGGGGAGTACGCGGCGCCGCTGGATGAGGGGCATTATGCGTGGATGGCCGAAATCGCCCGCGAGCATCGGATCTATGTGTCGGGTACGGCCCTGGAAGCGAATCCGGCGGGCGCCCCGTTCAACACGGCGGCCCTGTATGACCCCGATGGCGCGCGGGCGGCCTCCTATCGCAAGGTCCACCGCTTCCCGCCCATGGGCGAAGTGGAGTATCTGTCGGCGGGTGAGGAACTGCCGGTGTTCGACCTGCCGTGGGGGCGTACGGCGCTGGCGATCTGTTACGATCTTCGCTTCCCCGAAATGTGGCGTCCGTATGCCTATGGGGGCGCCGGGTTGGTCGTGATCTCGGCCGAGTGGCCTGTGCAGCGGGTGGAGCATTGGCGGGTCCTGTTGCGGGCGCGCGCCATCGAGAATCAGCTTTTTGTCGTGGGCTGCAATCGGGCCGGAGAGGACGCCGACGGCGTCTTTGGCGGGCATTCGGCTGTCATCGATCCGCTGGGGCAGGTGTTGGCCAAAGCCGGAGCCGAACCCGGCCTGATCGTCGCCGAATGCGACCTCGATCAGGTGGAGGCAGTTCGCAGCCGATTGCCCTTTTTGCAGGACCGGCGCCCGGAGGTTTATGGGTGATTAGACAAGATATCGGTGGGAGGTTGGGCCATGTACGGCTTTGAGACCTATTTGTCGCCGCTGACCTGGCGGTACGGCTCGGATGAGATGCGCCGCATTTGGAGCGAGGAGAATGCCCACCTGCTGTGGCGGCGCATTTGGGTGGCGCTCGCCGAGGCGCAGGTGGACATGGGCCTGGTGACGCCGGAGCAGGTGGCCGATTTGCAGGCGAACGCCGAGCAACTGGATCTGGCGCGGACCCACGCGCTGGAGGCAGAACTCGAGCACGATCTGATGGCCGAGATCCGGGCTTATGCGGAACAGTGTCCGGTGGGGGGTGGGATCATCCACCTGGGCGCCACCAGCATGGATGTCAAGGACAACGCCGATGCCCTCTGCTTGCGTGATGCCCTGGACCTGTTGCTCTCGCGGCTGCGCTCTTTGCTGGGGCACCTGGCCGACCAGATCGCAGCCCGGGCCGACCAGCCCTGCATGGGTTTTACCCACCTTCAGCCGGCGGAGCCGACGACCGTGGGCTATCGCCTGGCCCAATATGGCCTGGACCTGCTGACCGACTGGCAGGAATTGCAGCGGGTGCGCCGGGGGGTGAAGGGCAAGGGCATCAAGGGGGCGACGGGCACGTCGGCCTCGTTCACTCAGCTCCTGGCTTCGACTCCCCTGGACACAGCGCCCACCGACAGCCGGGCCCGGCGTTTGGAGGCACAGGTTATGGGGAAATTGGGCCTCGACGCGTTCCCAGTGGCCACCCAGACCTATCCCCGCAAACAGGATTGGCTGGTCCTCAACGCCGTCGCCGGGTTGGCGGGCTCGCTGTACAAATTTGCCTTTGACCTGCGCGTGTTGCAGGCCCATCCCTTTGGCGAGTGGGGCGAGCCCTTTGGCAGCAAGCAGGTGGGGTCGTCGGCCATGCCCTTCAAGCGGAATCCCATCGGTGCGGAGAACATCGACAGCCTGGCCCGCCTGGCAGCGACCCTGCCGCGGGTGGCCTGGGATAACGCCTCCCACTCGCTGTTGGAACGGACGTTGGACGATTCGGGCAACCGGCGGCTGATCCTGCCCCAGGCGTTCCTTCTGGCGGAGGAGGCCACCCTGCGCGCCGATCGGATTGTGCAGGGGATGTCCATCCGCGATGGCCGAATTGCCCACAACCTGGCGATCTATGGCAGCTTTGCAGCCACCGAACGGTTGCTGATGGAATTGGTCAAGGCCGGGGCCAACCGTCAGGAGATGCACGAACTGATCCGGCGACATAGCCTGACCGCCTGGGCGGCCATCGAGGCCGGGGAGGCGAATCCGCTGATCGAGACGCTGGTCCGGGACCCCGAGGTGCTGGCCTACCTACCCGAGCCTTTGGCCCGAGAGCTATTGGATGCAAAGGGCTACGTGGGGGATGCGCCCCTGCGGGCGCGGGAACTGGCTGACGCCATCATCCAGGCACTGGGCGGTGGCCCAGCGCAGGGGTAGGCTATTTGACCGGTTCTGCCACGACATAGATCCGTTCGGGGAACGGTTCGACATCCGCCCCAGCGCAGCTCACGAGTGTCACCTGCTCTGGGCCGCCTGGGGCGAGAAATTCGAGATGTTTGGCCAGTTCGCCAAAGGACTGGGTGCGCCACTTGACGCGGTTGACCGATGTCACCTTGTAGGTAAAGGTTTGCCCTGCTTTGTTTACGATGATGACCTGACTGCCCGGCTTTAGGGACCCGAGTCGTACAAACACCCCGTTGTAGCCATAGCCATAGTTGTGCCCCACCAGGATCATATTGCCGGGTTGACCCGGGAAAGCGGTGCCCTCCCAATGGCCGACCAGATCGCTGCGCCCCGACCGAAAGAGCTTTTTGGTGTCCCAGGTCCAACTGCCCGTGGCCCGATCGCGGACCTTGGGCAACGGGATGATGGAGCGGGTGATACCCAGGGCAGGAATGCGGATCTGGACGGGGGCTGGGGGTGGTGTGGGGGTTGCCGTGGGCGTAGGCGAGGGGATGGGTGTGGGTGTGGGGGGGATGGTGGGCGTGGGGGTTGCCGTGGGCGTAGGCGAGGGGGTAAAGGTCATGGCCGGCACTGGGATGGGTAGCACATTGTGGTCGGCCAGGTAATGCTGCTGCCCGATGAGCCAGGTGTTCATCAGGGCGTATCCGGCGTACAACGCAGCGGCGACGAGTAAAAGCAGGCCCAGGGCAAAGATAGTGTTGGACACGACCTTGGCCGCTCGGGCGCCGATTTTGACAGGTGTGGTGGACACGGGACTGCCGCTCATCTAGCTACCACGCTCCATAGGGCCATTGCTCCATAGGGCCATTATACCGCGAGGGACGACAGAAGTCAACTTTGAATTGTTGACATTATGGTAGAAATGTGGTAAACTGGTAAAAGTAAGAGGGGCAGAGAGTGGAATGGTAGGAAACGCTGGGACAAGCCAACTCGTCTACCAGCCCGATCAGGAGCGACTGAGCCCGGCGGATGCGCATCAGATTTTGCGCCAGCACCTGGAGCAGTTGGCCGGTCCCTGGGGACTCACGTCCGCCGATGCCCACCGCCTGGGCCGGCAGGTCCAGGTGCAAACCTACACCCCCAACGAGGTGATCCTGCCCAAAGGAGTCCGCGCCGAATGTTTTGGATTGATTGTGCGAGGCCAGGTGGCGGTGCAGGTGACCCATCGCTCGCAGGCGCGCGCCGTGGCGGTCCTGTTGCCGGGGAGCACCTTTGGGGCGGCGATGTTGGGCGAGGGCCGTACCAGCGCTTCGGTGTTGCAGTCGCTGTCTCGCAGCGAAGTTTGGTTCTTGCGTCGCGCCGATCTGGAAAGGCTGGCGCAGCAGCGAGAGGCGCAAAAGCGCTCTCATCAAACCCGCCGGGTGGGAGTGTGGGGCTTGGGAGTGGTGCTAATCGGGTTGGCGGTTTTGGCGCTCTTGAGCCAGCCTGTGGGCCGTCAGGCCGTTGCCATCCTGCCCATGAGCGTGGGGCAACTTTGTCAATTGCATGGGTACACCACGTGCGCGGAACAATCGTGGACTGTGGCTTCGGCTCTGTCGCCGGCAGACGAGCGTCCTCTCGTGGCCCTGGGCGCCCTGTATTTGGAGCGCGAGCAGCTTGGACCGGCCGAGCAGTGGTTGGAAAAGGCCTTGGCGCTGAATCCAGAGAACCCAGAGACCCTGAACAACCTTGGGTTGCTCTATGCGCACCAGGGGAATCACAAGCGCGCCATTGCCACCTTCCGTGAGGCCCTCGAGTTGGAGCCAGGCGTCCAGGCCACGGTGAACAATCTGGCCCACAGCCTGCACGAACTGGAGGCCTATCCAGAGGCGCTGGATCAGTATCAACTGGCTCAAAGCCTGGGGGCGCCTCAAGCGAGCATCTGGGCCAACATGGCAGTGGCCTATTTTGAATCGGCCCAGCCCACTCGGGCGGTGGAAGCGGCGCAGCGGGCGTTGGCCGTTGATGCGACCCAAGCAGCGGCGCACACCGTATTAGGGGCTGTGGCCCTCATTGAGGACGATCCAAGGGAGGCCCTGTCGCATTTGTTGCGGGCCGTGGCATCGGATGTCCGTCCGGGCGAGGCCTATTTCTTTCTCGGACTGGCCTACAAGTCGCTGGATCAACCTTCCAAGGCGATATCCTCTTTCGAGGCGGCGTTGGCCTCGGCCGAAGACGAGGTCACTCGCGTTCGGATCCGCCAGCACCTTTACGAGTTGTACGATCGATCCGAGCTGGAGGGCATGGACTGAATTTGCTGAGTCTATAGGTAGTCGGGGAAAGGAGGTGGGTTCGTATCCAACTTTCGGGTCTGCTTGTTTGGAAACTGAAAGAATGCCAGAAAAACACCCGGCCCTGTCGCCGGGCCCACAAGACCAAGGAGGTAATCTGATGCGTTCCGCTCTCAAAAGTACGGCATTGATTTTGGTGCTGCTGGCCCTGTTGGTTCCGTTCGTGGGCTATGCTCAGGCACCATGCCCCGATGACCCTGCTGCCTTTGCAGACTGCGATCCGGAACCGCCGCCCTACTATGTGGTGATCAATCGCTCAGTGGAATATTTCGACCGGCCTGCCTCTGGCTGCCAACCCATCATCCTGAACCATCCAGAGTGCGAGGACTGCACCGCCCCCGAATGTGACATCGACATCGAGACGGAGGTGTGCCAGTATCTGCCTGCGGCCGCCGGTGATACGTTGTATGCCATGTGCTGCAACTGCGCTCTGGATCCGGAGGGTGAATGGCTCTATCAAATCTACACCCTGGACGGGCTGGGTGGCTGCACGTTGGCCTCGGAGGGCTGGATCGAAGGTCTGCCCCCCAACACCGGCATCGATCTGCCGGCGCCGGTGATCGTCGGCGGGCTGGCAGTGCTTGGCCTCGGTCTGGTCGTGTTGGCGATTGGTTTGCGAAAGCGCGCATCCCTGGCAGCTTGATCGACACTCGCGTGCAGGTCCCGAGAGCGCTTTGTTGCCAGGAGCAACCAAGCGCTCTTTTGGACTGGAATGGTATGGGGTAAACAGGTTGACTGCCTGGGTTGTGTCGGTGGTAACGGTGATTTTTTTTGTGGGGAAGGATGTGCTAGCGTGGAGGTCCGATACTGTCCCAAGTGCGCCACCGAACTGGTGTCGCGAATCAGCGGCGAGCGAGAGCGTCCCACCTGCCCGGCTTGCGGCTTTGTCTTTTATTTCAATCCCGTTGTGGGCGCTGGCGCCCTCATCGAGCAGGAGGGCTGTGTAGTGCTGGTCCGTCGCGGGATGGAACCCAAGAAGGGACTTTGGTGCCTGCCGGCGGGCTATGTGGAAGCCGATGAGTTGGTGGAAGAGGGGGTAGCTCGCGAGGTGTGGGAAGAGACTGGCCTCGAGATCGAAGTAGACGAGATGCTCAACGTCTATTCCTTTGGCCGGGAACCACAAACGGGCGTTTTGTTGGTGTATTCCGGCCACATCGTGGGGGGAGACCTGCACGCAGGCGATGATGCGGAGGAAGTCCGGTTTTTTGCCCCCGATCAGCTCCCGGCCGATCACGAAATCGCCTTTCACACCCACCTCGAGGCTCTGAGGGATTGGCGGCGGGCGCGGGCCATTGTCTATCGACGGGCTACCCCGGCCGACCGGCGCGCCGTGGAAGATCTGGATCGGCGGCATCGGGGTGTGGGCGATGGTCCCCTTGGTTATTTGGAGGGCGACGATCGATCGTTGCTCCTGGCCTGGGATGGGGATCTTTTGGTGGGGATCGCCTGCCTGAGGAGGCAGGCCCAGAAGCGATCGGCGACCATCGATCAGGTGTTTGTCGATCCGAGCTACCGTCGCTGGGGAATTGCCACCCGTTT
>CAYVLO010000197.1:0-6354 GCA_964452125.1 uncultured Anaerolineaceae bacterium
CATTCACGATGTACAAACCCACATTGAGCCCAGATCGCTTCCCCTCCAGTTCGCCCGCCCTGCCCACGAGTCGGAAGGTGAATTGCACGATCAAATCGCCGTGGTCTTGGGCGAGGTTGGCGGCCTCTACCAATGCCATGATATCCGCATCCGACCGAGTGAGGATGGGTACGATGTGGAGGCCCATTGCCTGGCCGATCCCGACTTGCCCATTGCTCAGGCCCACCGGCTGGCCGACGAGGCCGAAAGACGGCTGTTGGCCTGCTTGCCGGAAGTGGGCCAAGCGCTGATTCACATTGAGCCCTTGCCCGCCAATTGAGAGGGGAAGAAAAGGGACCGCTTGGCAGAGTGTCGGGAGAGGTCCTTGAATCGCAGAGCAAATCCCTGACCCAATCAGCCATTTCTTTTGAGAAAGGAGAATATGAATACGAGCACAAATGCCCCATTCGCGTTTCCCTTGGCCATCCAAACGGTCCTGCCCGGTGACTATCAGGGTAGCGACTTTCGAAAGAGGTTGAGCCTCCTGCAGGAGCTGGGTTTCTCGGGCATTGAACTGAACATCGCCTGTCCCGAGAAGGTGGACCCGGCCGACCTCAAGGCCCTCCTGGGCGAATATGGGCTGCGGCTGACGATGTTCGCTTCGGGCGCCACGGCCAAGGCCGAAGGTCGCTCCCTGTCCGACGGGGATGAGGGGGCGCGCAGGGCTTCTATCGAACGCTGCAAAGAACTGGTGGACTATGCCGCCGAGTTCGGGGCCGGCGTCATCGTCGGGTTTCTAAAGGGGGGCGTGAGCCCGGATCCCGAGGGGGCCCGGCGACGCTTCCGCGACTCGATCGCAAGCCTGGAAGCCCACATTCGCGCCCGGCAGGTCCCTCTGCTCATCGAGGCCACCAATCGCTATGAATCGTCGGTGGCCAATTCGCTGCAGGATGCGGCCAACCTGATCGAGGACTTGGCGAATCCTTATCTGCGCATCTTGCCCGACACCTTTCACATGAACATCGAGGAGCGCAGCATGGCCGGCGCCCTGATCAAATACCGGCACCTGTACGACTCGGTGCACATCTCGGACAACAACCGTCTGTTCCCAGGGCTGGGGGCCATCGACTTTTTCGCAGTGCTGCGCTTTCTCCGCGATATGGGCTATAGCGGCGGTGTGGCCATCGAGGGCAATGTGCGCCAGACTTTCGAGCAGGACGTGGAGGCGTCGGTCGCCATGCTGAACCCCATGCTCACGTACCTGTAGGTTCGCTCGGCCATTCGCCCGACAGAAAACCGGGTGCTGCCCACACGATGGGCGGCACCCGGTTGGGGTTATGGGAGAGCGTCCCGGTCTCAGCGTTTACAGGGGTTATAGTCGCGGCCCAAGATGACCAGAATGTCCACCGGATTGGCCGGATCGGGTTGGGCGCCGGAGGTGGTCAGATCCTGGATGGCCGAGGCGGGCACAGACAGGTCGGAGGCCACTTTTTGCGCGGCCTCGATCGAGCCGCGCAAAACCTGGATCTGAGTCTGCCCATAATCTTGGCGTTCCGCCTTTCCGGTACCCACGATCTGAACGCCCGATCGCTTCAGGGCAGCCGCGGCCAGCGCCTCGATCTCTTTGCGCTGGGTACCGTTCAACACGCGCACGCGCACCCGGTCGACTGTCGCGACTTGCTCGGGCTGAACCGGCGCATAGTATGCGTCCAGCAACTGCTTGATCTTGTCCTGCCGGGGCAAAAGCACCATAGCCCCCTGGGGGGTCACCCACGACTGGACGTGGCTGGCCCCGATGGATTTGTTCATAATCTGTTGGGGCCTGAGCTGAACCCCCACATAGGCGAGGTTGATCACCTGACTCAGGGGCAGGTCGGTCTGAAACGCGCCGCTTGTAGTCCGCCACAGTTCGGGCAGTTTGGGAATGAGGTCCATGGTCAGCGCCTGCTCCCACAGCGCCACGAGCACCTTTTGCTGCCGGCGAGCCCGATCGAAATCGTTCGTGCTCTTGCGCGACCGGGCATAGCGAAGCGCCTGTTTGCCGTCCATGTGATGTACGCCAGCTTCCAATTTAATGTCGGGCAGGGGGCAGTCCACGTCGATGGTGACTCCTCCCACCATGTCGATGATGTCCATGAACCCCTGAAAGTCCACCCGAACATAGTAGTGGATGGGAATGCCGAGGTTTTGATGGATGGTCTGCTTGACCCGGTCGGGGCCTCCGCCCTTTTTGGCCAGCTCGCCCCACAGATCGGCGGTGTTGATGCGGTTAAAGCCGTGCCCCGGAATGTTGACCCAAAGATCGCGCGGGATGGACAGCATCCGCACCATATTATTGACCGTGTCCACAGAGACCACGATCATGCTGTCGGTGCGCCATGTGCCGGCATTGGGCCGCTTGTCCGAACCCAGCAGCAAGATGTTGATATAGTGATCGGGAATCTCGATGCGAAATGAGCTTATGGCTGTGGGCGTCGGCTGCGCGCCCAGACCCGGCGTAGCTGCAGAACCAGGCTGAGGTGTTGCGACCGCGATCGGCGATCCGCCCGAGGCAGCCATCTGGGCTTCAGGCGTGGTCGCCAGGCCGGGCACATAGATTCGTTGGTTGATAAAGATCGTATCCGTATTGAGGCAGTTGACGTACATCAGGGCGTCGACGCTGACGCCATAGCGGCGGGCGATCGAGCGCAGGGTATTGCCATCTTGCACCACGTGGATGCCCCAATCGTCGGGGGGCACACACGCTGGAGGGGTGACCGGTGCGGTCGGCGAGGGTTCCACAAAGAGAGTCGGTGAGGCTGTGGGCAGGGGCGTTTCGGTGGGCGGTAAAGGTGAGGGGGAGAGAGTGGGCGATGGGCCCGGCGAGGGCTCAGCCGGAAAGAGCGCTGCGACTTGGGTTGGCTCCTGGGGAGCCGACGCCTGTACCACTGGGCTTTCCCTTTCGGGCCACAGCCACAGATCCACACAGAGAGCCGTGACAATGGCGGTCAGGAAAAGGGCCACTCCCACCAGGACCATCGTCAGCCGATCTGTCATGAGCCTATTGACAATTTCTTGCCCGCTTGCTGCTTCACTGCCTGTGGGTCTCATCCTTCTCCACCCCGAGCGTAGTAGACTGACCAATTATAGCACGAATTGACTAGAAGCACAAGATTATGGGTTGCCTTATATGAATTTCGACAGTTTTGTTCTTGCAGCAAAGACCAAAACTCATTCGTCCTGCTCTATCGAATCCAGGAACTCGAGATCCTCGTCGCTGAGCGGGATCTGTCGCAGCAGATCGGGACGTCGCTTCCAGGTTTGGCGAAGCGACTCCTGGCGGCGCCAACGGACAATGTCGGCATGGTGGCCCGACAGGAGGACCGGCGGTACGGTGTGATCCCGGAACAGGGGAGGGCGCGTATACTGGGGGTATTCGAGAAGTCCCTCGGCGTGGGAATCCTCAAAGGTGGCCGAGGGATCGCCCAACACCCCTGGGATCAGGCGCGTGATCGCTTCTACGACGACCATGGCCGGCACCTCTCCACCCGCAAGCACGTAATCGCCGATAGAGATTTCATCGGTCGCCAGGTGTTGGTGCACCCTCTCGTCGATCCCTTCGTAACGGCCGCAGATCAGCGCCAGCCGGGGGTGATGGGACAGCTCTCGGGCGACCTTTTGAGTAAAAGGGCGCCCTTTGGGCGTCATCAGGAGGATGGGCACCTGGCCCATCTGGTCACCGAGCACCGCTTCGGCGGCGGCAAAGATCGGCTCCGGCTTCATGATCATGCCGCCCCCGCCGCCATACGGGGTATCATCGGTGACCCGATGCCGGCCGGTAGCGTAATCGCGGATGTTGTGCAGGTCAATGCGCACCAGGCCTGCCTGCCGCGCGCGCTTGACGATGCTCTCGTCAAAAACGCCGGCAAACAGACCGGGGAACAGGGTAAAAATGTCGAAACGCATGGGCTTTACATTCCTCTCGTAGGCATTCTAGCATATTGCCGATGCCCACGCAAGCCCAAACCCCGATGTGCGAGTGTTGACAGGTTGTCGCACTTGTTGTATAATACCTTGGCGCTGAACAATTGGGCGATCGGAGCGCCTGATCGCAAGCAATTCGCCGTCCAAGTCCTTCCTGGCTCCAGGGGGTATTGTAGGCCATTGAAAAAGGGACGGCGCCAAGCACGACAAAGGGCTCAGTCCAATCAAGGTAATAGCATCCAAGATGCTATCTTGTTCGTAGGACTGATGAGTGTGTTCTTCCTTCTTTTTTCTTTCCCCAGTTCCGGGGCGAAGGCAAGCAAACCACTCCCGATAGCGGAAGCAACTCGGCTCTCTCCTGAAAGTGCTTGTTGGGCAGGCAGCCGGGTTTTTCTTGTCTGAATTCAGGGCGAACTTTTTTCGTGAGGAGATGAGACGTACATGGACTCTTTTGAGACAGTGGCAGGCGCCGAGGCCCCTGCGGAGGCAACGGCCGAAATGGAGAACGAGCAAGTCGTCGAGGTCGAGGCCGTCGACCAGGATGACATGGATGAGATGGAAGGGGAGCAAGTCATCGAGGTCGAGGCCGTCGACCCGGGCGACAGCGGTGACATGGGGACGGACCAGGTCATCGAGGTTGAGGCTGGCGACCCGGGCGACAGCGGTGACATGGGGATGGACCAGGTCATCGATGCCAAAGCCGTCGACCAGGAGGTTGCGGATAAATTGGGTGACCCGGATGAAGATGAAATGGGCAACCTGCCGGTTTCGGATTGGGACTATCAGCGCCCTGAGCGGGGCGAAGTCCGGCCGGGTGTCATCCTGTCCGTCAGCGACCAAGAGGTCATCGTCGACATCGGCGGTAAACACGATGGGATTGTGCCCTATTCCGACCTCCAGCGCATGGGCGCCGAAGAGGTAGCCAAGCTTTCCCCTGGCGACGAGGTGCTGGTATATGTCCTGCACCCCGAGGATCAGGATGGAAACCTGGTGCTTTCGCTGAACATGGCCCGGCAGGAAAAGGCCTGGCGCCGGGCGCAGGAATTGGCCGACAGCGGTGAGGTGTGGGAAGGTGAGGTAGAGGGGTACAACAAGGGCGGATTGGTTGTCCCACTGGAAGATATTCGCGGCTTTGTCCCGGCTTCCCAGATCCCTGGCTTCCCCCGCGGGCTGAACCAGGAAGAGCGGATCGCCCAACTGGCCGAGATGGTGGGCATGAAGTTGCAACTCAAGGTGATCGAGATCGACCGGCGGAAGCGTCGCCTGATCCTTTCAGCCACCACTGCCATGCGCCAATGGCGCAAGCAGCAGCGCGAGAAGCTGTTGGACGATCTTCGCGAAGGAGAGGTGTGCACAGGGGTGGTCAGCAGCCTTTGCTCTTTTGGCGCCTTTGTCGATTTGGGCGGAGCCGACGGCCTGATCCACCTTTCTGAGCTCAGTTGGCGCCGCGTTCGGCACCCGCGCGAGCTGCTCAAAGTGGGCCAGGAGATCGAAGTCTATGTGTTGCGGCTGGATCACGACAAGCGGCGCATCGGCTTGAGTCTGAAGCGGCTGCAGCCCGAACCCTGGGCGCTGGTCGAGGACAAGTATGAATTGGGCCAACTGGTCGAAGGCATCGTGACCAACGTCGTCGACTTTGGCGCTTTTGCCGAGATCGAAGAGGGGATCGAGGGCTTGATTCACGTGTCCGAATTGTCTGAGGCGCAGGTATCCCATCCCAAGGACGTCGTCAAAAAGGGCGACTTGCTCCTGCTGCGCATCATTCGGATCGACCCCCGCCGCAAGCGGCTGGGGCTCAGCCTCAAGCGCGTGTTAGAGGCCGAATGGGCCGAGTGGGCAGCCCTCCTGGCCGAGGCCGAGGCGGAACGGCAAGAGGAACCGGTGGCTGAGGAAAGTGCAGAACCCGTAGGGGAGAGCGCCGACGCGATTGCTGAAGAGTGCGACGAGGATGGCGCCCTGGTGACGCTTGCAGAGGAACCGGAAGATGAGGCGGGCGAGTCGGAAATGGTTGACATCGCCGGCGTGATGGATGAGGAAAGCCAAGACACGTTCACCCCGGAGCCCGAGTCGGCCGACGCGGTTGTTGTGATGGATGAAGCGGGTCAAGCCCCTTCTGTTCTCGAGTCTGATGCGAGCGAGCCTGACCTCTTGTAGGATTCTTTTGTATCCGGGGTTGCAGCGATGACGGAACTCAAGGAGCGGCTGCTACAAGAATTGGCCGAGACGAGGGCTGAAATCCAGCGCCTCGATGAACGCCTGGAGCGCAAGGCTGACTATGGGATGGGCAAGGGCGATCCCTCGATCTACGAGTGGGAAATGTGCCTGGCCCTCAAACAACAGGCCGAGAGCAAAGCCCGCTCCCTTGAGATCGCCATCCAAAAAGCTGATGAAGGGGACTATGGGCTGTGCGAG
>CAYVLO010000198.1:0-6344 GCA_964452125.1 uncultured Anaerolineaceae bacterium
GGATAGCGGTATATAAAGAAGCAGACCAACCACACCCAACGCTATTGGGTTACCGCGGGCCCGGCGAGATTATCGGCGAGATGAGCCTTTTGGGCAAACAACCCCGATCGGCCACGGTGATTGCTGACCAGAATGCCGAGGTGCTGCGGATCGAGGCGAACGAGTTCCTGAGTCTCATGGAGGCCCACCCGGGCATCAGCCGCGCCGTGTTGCAGGTCCTCAGCAGCCGGTTGCAGGCGGCTGATACAGCCCGCACGGCCATCGCCCGTCAAGAATGGGACCTGATGGAGAAGGTCCAGCACCTGACCGGGGAGGCCCTTCACCTGGCCGATCTGGCTCAGGTTCGCCAGGAGACCATTGAGTTGATTGCCCACGACTTGCGCACTCCCCTGTCGGTGATCGACGGCTGCCTCCAGATGCTGGAGGCGACATTGCCCGAACGCACCTTGTCGGCCAGTGGCGATATCATCAAGCTGGCCAAACACAGCACCAGCCGGCTGGCCTCCATGCTGGAGGAGCTCCTTAGCGCGGCCCAAGAGATCGATTTGAACGCCGGCCCATTCCTGGGATGGGTTGCCATGGAAGAGATCATTTCTAACGTGGTACGCGGCAGTGAGTTTGCCCTCAAGCAAGCCGAGCTCACCCTGGAAACCCAAATCGACGCGCCGCTGCCCTGGGTGCAGGGCAACGAGGCCCAATTGGAGCGGGTCCTGAGGAATCTGGTCGACAACGCCATCGCCTACACGCCCGCCGAGGGTCGCATTTTGATCCAGGCCCGGCAGATAGATGGTCAGATCGAGATCAGCGTCATCGACTCGGGACCGGGTGTCCCGCCCGAACACCGCATGGTGATTTTTGAGCGCTTTACGCGCATCCCTGGCGTAAAGGGGCGAAAACATGGGTTTGGCTTGGGGTTATACTACTGCCGACAGGTGATCTTGGCCCACAGAGGCACCATCTGGGTCGAACCGGGCCCGGGCGGTCTCGGCAGCCGATTTTCCTTTACCCTACCACTGGAACAACCCGTGACGAACGAGGCATAGGCGCCCCCACTCAAAAGACCAGATCGAGAAATTCCTTGAGCATCTGTGCCGTGGCGCCCCATACGGTGTGCGGACCATAATCCCAGAACAGAACATCGTGGCATTGGTCCTGATACTCCCAACGCTCAACTCGTAGGTGGGCAGGATCGCGCAAAAAGGACAGGGGGACCTCAACGAGGCCGTCCACTTCCTCGCGATTCAAGCGCGCCTCATAGGGAAAAGGCACCACCCCCACAAAAGGAGTCACCGAGAAACTGCTGACAGTTTGATAATCATCGCCCGCACCCAACACCTCTACGCTTTCGGGGGCAATG
Source organism: uncultured Anaerolineaceae bacterium (assembly GCA_964452125.1). Classification (GTDB taxonomy): domain Bacteria; phylum Chloroflexota; class Anaerolineae; order JAAYZQ01; family JAAYZQ01; genus CAZNQW01. Next base: position 1,358 of record CAYVLO010000198.1, read on the forward strand.
CCCACCTCTTCAAAGGTTTCGCGCAAGGCTGTGGCCAATTTGTCGCCATCTCCTGGCTCGCAAGCGCCCCCAGGAAAAGAGATCTGCCCTTTGTGGTGACCCACCGTCTGTGTGCGTTGAGTGACCAATACGTGCCATTCACCCTCTTTCCACAGCAACGGCACCAGCACGGCGGCGCAGATCAACGTCGGATCGTTGTGGATACGCCGGGTCCGACCGGTGAGGATCTTGCGAATCTGCTCTTTGAATTCCTCCGGACTGGCATCGGTGAGGTCGCTCAAGGGTTCACACACCGACCTTCCACGTACGATTTCGATCCGTCTGACGGTACTGGACCGACACAACAATTGGCCACCACCAGTGTCAGATCGTCGAATTGGGGGGCATCGCCCACAAACTGGATCAGCGCCTGATCGACAGCCGCGGCGATTTCCTGAGCCGACTGGCCCTGGCAGGCGCGCACCGTCCGAATCAAGCGTTCTCGGCCAAACATCTCTTGCTGAGCGTTGGATGCCTCGATCACCCCATCTGTGTAAAAGACCAGTGTATCGCCATCCTGCAACTGCACCACTCGCTGCTCAAATTCGATGTCGGGTAGCACCCCCAGGGCCATACCGCCAGAGCGGAGGTCCTGCAACGCGCCATCACTGCGGCGGAAAAGCAGCGTAGGCATATGCCCGGCATTGACATAGGTCATCTGCCGCGAGTCCGACTCCAAAACCGCATAGAACAAGGTCACAAAAAGATTCGAGCGAGCGTCGGCCACGATCAGATCGTTCACCCGGGCAATGGTCCGATCGGGCGAGCGCCCATCCATGGCCACCGTTCGAAGCAGAGAGCGCGACAGGGCCATGAACAGGGCAGCGGGCACGCCCTTGTCCGCCACGTCGGCCACCACAATCCCGGTCCGCGGCAGGCCCTCGGGTTGGTTGGGCGGCAACAGAAACAGATCGTAAAAGTCACCGCCCACCTGGCGCGCCGAGCGCCAGATCGCAGCCAGATCCCAGCCCGGCGTAGTCGGCGCCCGGTCGGGGAGAAAACTGGTCTGAATCCGCCGGGCCACTTCCAGCTCCTGCTTCATTCTCTCCTGCTCGGCAGCCTCTTGCAGCAAAAAGTCGTTCTCCACGGCGATGGCCGCCTGTCCGGCGATCCCTCCCAAAATGCTCATCCAGCGGCTGAGCCGGTGGCTTTCGGCAGCCGAACAATCAGCCAGCATCATCCCCACCAACTCGCCCTTGGTCCACATGGGCAGCGCCAGCAACAGGTTGCCCTCGGCAATATCGATCAGCCCCGTGGGTTCCTCGCCAGTGGGCGTGTTGCCGTCAAAAAGGACATACGAGGCTCCGGCCAACAGGTCACGGGCCGGAGATGCTTCGCGGGTCAAGCGCAGAGCCTCAAAAGCAGCCAGCCGCTCCTCTCGAAATCCGTATTGGGCGTGGGGCTCAAAGAGATCGGCTTTGGGCTCCCACAGCAAAAAGGCGCAAGCTTCCACCCCCAACAAAAGGGGCGTGATGCGAGCGATGGCGGCCAGGGCCTCGGCCAAATCGGGAGCCCGATTGATGGCATCGGCCACCTGCAACAGCGCCATCGAGGCATAGGCCTCCTCCTGTTGGGCTTGGACCAGGCGAGCGTTATGGATGACCGTGCTGGCCTGATTGGCCATCCCCGACAGCATTTCAATCATGCGATCGCTGAAGGCGTGGGCCTGGCCCGCATAATCGACCAGGATGACGCCCAGCAGCTCGCCCTGGGCCAACAGGGGCAAAAACACCATCTCCCGCATCTGGAATTCCTGTGCCAGGCTGGGGGCCACAAGATGGGGATCGCGTTCCACGTTGACCACGATCGGAGCAGGCGCCGCCTCCATCTGGGCCAAAACGGGCATCTCCTCGGGCCGGAACTGCCTACCCTCAAACGAGGCGCGCATCTCCGGATCCAGGCCGTAGGTTTTGGCCGGAAGGAACAGGCCGACGGAAGGCTCATACAGGAGAACCGCGCAGCGATCGACCCCGACGAGAAGCGGCACCAACCGCACGATAGTCGCCAGCACATCGTCCATATCCGACACACGGTTGGCCACTTCGGCCACCTGAAGCAAGGCCGTCGACAGCCAGGCCTGTTGCCGCTCGGCCTCGTACAAGCGGGCTTTTTGAATGGCCAGGGCCACCTGCTGACCCAAAGTCTCAAGGATGAACAGGTCATCGGAACCAAAGGCATCCACCTGATCGCTCTGCACATCCAAGACCCCCACCGGCTCGCCATCGAGAAGGAGGGGCACCGCCATTTCCGAGCGCGTCTCTTCCAGGGCCTCGACGCAGCGATAGCGGGTGTCGTTCTCCACATCGTTGACCGTCACCGACTGGCCCTGTTCCGCCACCCAGCCGATCAACCCCTGCCCCCAGCCAACCTCTTCGGCGACCTGCTGCTGATCGGCCTTGGAGCTGGCCTGGAAAGAGATCTGCCGGCGTCGCGCATCGGTGGTATAGATGGTGACGTAATAGTAGTCAAAATTCTCCCGGATCAGGTCCACCACCCCTTTGAAAACCTGATCCAACTCGATCAGGGCCGCCACCTGACGGCTGACCTCCTCGATGGTCTCCAACTGGCGCGCGCGCTTGCGCGTATTCTCATAGAGCAACGCCTTTTGCAACGCCATGGCCGCCTGGTTGCCCATGGCCGATAGGATACGCGTCTCGCTAACGCCATACGCATTGGGTTGAAAGGATTGGACCGACAGGGTACCCACCACCTCTTCGCCCATCATCAACGGCACAAACAGCGCCGAGCGGGGAGGATGTTCGGCCGTGTACACCGGCTTGGCAGGCAACGAGTCGAACTCTTTTTCAAAATCGCGAACCAAGATCGGCTCTTTGGTTTCGCGCAGATAGTTCACCAACCCTACACCCGGGCTCAGGTGGAAACTGCGGAGGAGTTGCTCGCGACCCTGGTTTACCCACAGCCGCAGGGTGTACTCCTGGCCCTCGAACAAGCCGAGATGAAAGATGGTCGTGTCCATGATCCGATGGGCGTGCTCATAGATCAACTGGCAGATGGCGTCCACATCCAACTGGGCCATGGCAATGGCCTGGCCCACCTGCTCCAGAGTGGAAAGCTCTTCCACCCGCTGTTCCAGCTCTTGCCGAGCGGTGGCCCATCGCTGCGCCAGCACGGCGACGGCCACAATGCCCACAGCCACCAACGAAAAGGCGATCCAACCCAGGTGCAAATACACCAGAGCCACCACCAGGCTGAATGGCAAAGGCAACAGTTCGACGTACAGGGCGCGGGGGATCGTATCCTGGATGAATACCCGAAGCTGTTCGATGCCTCCCTCGAAATAATCCAAAATTCCCCAACCAATATGATCCAGGACGAACCAGACCAAACATGCCACCCCGGTGAGCAGGGCGGCAACTCCAATCTCTGCGTTGGGGGTCCGCGCGAGTCCCTGGCTGGAAAAAAGTGCTGGGTTCAACGCCGACAGCAGGGCGCCCACAAGCAGGGCTATCCAGGATTTGAGACCTGCCACAAAGAGGGGCAACTGTATCAAACGATAAGCGCCCAACTGGCGACGGCGCAGCGCGTTGAGCACCAGGTAGGCCGAGCCGCTGAGGGCAGCCACCGCCGCGCCGCTTGCCGGACCCAATGCCAGCACAGCCGCCAGATCGATAACGCCAGCCAGACTGCGCACAATGGGCGAACTCAGGTGGAAACTGGAACGCTGGATCAAAAAGGAGAGGATGGCAAAGATCAAGAGGGTGAGCCAGGCAGGATCGTCAGGTGGTCGGCTCCACCGATCCGCCAGGGCGGCCAGTCCCGTCAGCCCCACCAAGAGGCTGTACGCGATGGGCAGGAACGACGCCCGCAGCCAACCCTTGCTGGATGAATTCTCTGACATGCGTCCCTACTCGTGCCGACGGAGCCTCTTGACCATCACCAACTCGTTGCCGAGTTCTGGATCCGGTCGATACTCCAGACTATCCATTAACTGTCTCATAAAGAACAGGCCCAACCCCCCCAGTTCTCTTTCTTCCAGGGGGGCCGTCACATCGGGCACAGGAACGCTATCGAGGTCAAATTCATGCCCCCAATCGCGCACGGTGATGATCAACCCCAGATCGTTCTGACGGAATGACACTTCCATAGGGCCCGGCGGCATGCCCTCATAGGCATGATCGACCACGTTGGCACAGGCTTCGTCCACGCTGATTTCGATCTGGCCCACTGCCTTTTCGTCGAATCCTGCCTGGCGAGCTGCCTCCACAATAAAGGCCATAGCCACCGGGATATTCTCGAGAACCGCTCGAACTTTTAGAGTGCCTTCCATCGACCCTCTGCTATGGCTTGCTTCCCTGACAAAAGACCGCCATGTCCCCATAGGGCTCATAGCGGTCTTTTAGCGATCGGCTGGCCGATCAGCCGCAACCGAGGGCAAGTGTTTGATGGGCGCTGAACACCGAGAGATCGGCATCGGATAGCCCATCTCGCCCACCAGCCTAGAAGCTGCCTACGGCCTTGAGATCGTCCTCAAAGAAATTGAACAGGCGATCAAAACCCACAAGTTCGAAATTGTCCTGAATGTTGGCAGGGGCCTCCGAGATGACCACATCGCCCGCCGGTACCTTTTTTCGGACTTTGAGCAGGGCGGAAAGAAACGCTTTCAAACCCGCGCTGCTGAGATACTCAGTACCCTTGAGATTGACCACCAGGTTGCGCTGTCCGGCATCGATCAGCCCCAAAAGCACTTCCTCCAATTTGGGAGCCATTGAGCTATCGATGCGCCCCGCCACGGTGACCAACTCACAACGCTTCAACGCTTCCGTCTTGATTTCCATGTTTCTCCCTCCTGGAACCACCAGCGAATCGAGTCCGTCGTAAAACAACGTGCATCATTCTACCACATCTACTCACGCAGGGCAAGCGCTTCAGGTCGCCGGTTGTGTATACAGGTCGGTGGGAATTCCTGTAGGGCCGCAAAGAGCACCGT
>CAYVLO010000199.1:0-6285 GCA_964452125.1 uncultured Anaerolineaceae bacterium
GTGTTGCGCGCGGTGTACGGCAGCTATCAATCCAACACCGCCATCTAAACTGGGCGAGTCTCGCGCCTGCCCAGCGCAACGCCCGAATCGGACCGGTACGGGCGGGCCTTGTGCCCGCCCTGTACACCGTCATTCCCGCGAAAGCGGGAATCCACCGGGCGGGCCTCAGACCCGCCCATCTCAAGGCACGTTGCCGTCAAGGAAAGTAGGGAACCAGACATGACCGAAACAGTGATCGTCGAAGCGGTGCGCACCCCGTCGGGCAAGCGCAATGGCTTGTTGGCAGGCCTTCATCCCACCGAGCTGGGCGCCGCCGTACTGAACAAAGTGTTGCACCGCGCCGGCATCGAACCGTCCCTGGTGGACGATGTCATCATGGGCTGTGTCCTGCCGGCCGGCGACCAAGGCCTCAACATCGCCCGCAATTCGGCACTCCTGGCCGGCTTTCCGGTGGAGGTGCCCGGCGTGACCGTCGACCGTCAGTGCGGCTCGGGGCAACAGGCCATCCACTTTGCAGCCAACCTGATCGAGACCGGCGTGTGCGATGTTGTCATCGCTGGCGGCGTGGAAAGTATGAACCGCGTGCCCATGGGCAGCACCCGCCACATCGACGGCAAGGGTTACCCCTTTACCGACGAGCTGCTGGCCCGCTATCCCATCACCAACATGGGACGCTCGGCCGAGATGATCGCGGAACAATGGGGCATGAAACGCGAGGAGCTGGATGCCTTTAGCCTGCGCAGCCACCAACTGGCCGGACAGGCCGCCGAAGAGGGCCGCTTTCAGGGCGAGATCCTGCCTTTGGAGGTAATGGTCGACGGCGCAACTCAGACGTTAGCGACCGACGAGACGATCCGCCCCGGCACGACGCTGGAAAAGCTGGCGACCCTCAAGCCGGCCTTTTTAGAGGAAGGCATGGTGACGGCCGGCAGTTCCAGCCCCATCACCGACGGCGCGGCCGCGCTGTTGCTGATGTCTCGGGAAAAGGCTGCGGCCCTGGGGCTCCGGCCCCGAGCGCGCTTGAGGGCGCAGTTGGTGGTCGGCTCCGACCCGGTGCTGGCCTTGACCGGCCCCATTCCGGCCACTTTTGGCATCTTGAAGAGAGCGGGCCTGAGCCTGAGTGACATCGACCTTTTTGAGATCAATGAAGCCTTTGCGCCGGTGGTCCTGGCCTGGCGGCAAGAAACCAATGCCGATATGGACAAGGTCAATGTCAACGGCGGCGCCATCGCCTTGGGGCACCCGCTGGGGGCCAGCGGGGCGCGCATCATGACCACGTTGCTGCACGAGATGGAGCGCCGTGACGCCAACGTCGCCTTGCAGAGCATGTGCTGCTTTGGCGGATTGGGCATCGCCACCATCGTCGAGCGGGTGTAGGGCCTAAACGAAAAGAGGAGATTCATGGAGCATATTTTTCAACCCATCACCATCAACGGTATGACGGTCCGCAACCGCATTGTCGTCCCACCGATGGACACCGGTTACGGTTCCACTGAACACGAGGTTACGGAACAACTGATCGCCTACCACCGGCGGCGCGCCGAGGGCGGCATCGGCTTGATCATCGTCGAGTACACTTCGGTCGATCCGGGCGGGCGCTGCGTGCCGACGCAGATCGGCCTCTACGATGACAGCCAGATCCCGGGCTTTCAACGGCTGACGGCTGCCGTCCACGAACATGGGGCCAAGATCGCGGTCCAGCTCCACCACGGCGGCGTGCGCGCCAAGCCCGAGTACTCGGGCGGCTTTATCGTCGCCCCCTCGGCCATCCCCGATGCTGGTGTGGGCGTGGTGCCCCATGCCCTGAATATCCCTGAGATCCAGAAGCTGGTGGAAGCCTTTGGGCAGGCTGCCCGCCGCGCCAAAGAAGCCGGGGCCGACGCCGTCGAGATCCATGGCGCCCACGGCTACCTGATCAACCAGTTCCTGTCGCCGGCCTTTAACCGCCGCGAGGATGAATATGGCGGCACCTTTGACAAGCGGCTGCGCTTTGCGCTGGAGGTGGTGCAGCGGGTGCGCGAGCTGGTGGGTCCCGATTTTCCGGTCGGCTTTCGCATCATCGGCGACGAGCTGCCGCTGGGCGTCGGCCTGCGGCTGCAAGACACGGTCCGCATCTGCACGCGACTGGAAGAGGCCGGTATCGACCTGCTGCACGTCTCCATCGGCAACGTCGGCCCGTCGCTGGGACGGGTGGTGGCGCCAGCAGCCATCGACTGGGGATTCAACGTCTATGCTGCGGCGGCCGTCAAGCGCGCCGTGAGCGTCCCGGTCATTGCCGTGGGCCGGATTACGGACGTTCGCCTGGCCGAACAGATCGTGCGAGACGGCCACGCCGACCTGGTGGCTATGGGACGCGCCTCGTTGGCCGATCCCGAGTTGGCGCGCAAGGCGCAGGAAGGCCGCCTCGACGAGATCCGGTTGTGCATCGGCTGCGCCGATTCCTGCACCCGTGAATACCGGCACTGCAACACCAACCCGGAACTGGGGCGCGAGGCTGGCTGGAACAGGACCCCGGCAACGCGGTCCAAGGAAGTATGGGTGATCGGCGGCGGCATTGCCGGGACCGAAGCCGCCGTCGTCGCCGCCCAACGCGGCCACCGCGTGACCCTGTTCGAGCAGGAGAGCCAACTGGGCGGGCAGCTCCACGCCGCGGCGGCTCCTCCGCACAAGGGCGAGCTGCTCAATGCTCTCACCTATCGCGTCCGGATGCTGGACAAACTGGGCGTCACGGTGCGCATGGGGACCAAGGTGACCGCCGATATGGTGCGCGAAGGCATGCCCGACGCCGTCATCCTGGCTACGGGCGCGCTGCCGCAGCGACCGCCCATCCCGGGCATCGACCGGCCCGACGTGATGCAGGCCAAAGATGTGTTGACGGGACGGGCCTTTCCCGGGCCCAAGGTCGCGGTTTTGGGCGCCGGCATGGTCGGCTCGGAGACGGCCGAATATCTGGCCGACCGCCGCCGCGAGGTGACGCTCATCGAGATGCTGGACACCATCGCCGCCGACATGCCGCGCATCCCGCGACCCTACCTCCTGCACCGGCTGGTGCAGTTCGGCGTGGAGATCTTGACCGGCGCCCGGGTCGAGGAAATCAGCGACGCGGGCGTGCTGGTGAACATGGGCGGCAGGCGCCAACTTTTGGAAGGGTTTTCTAGCTATGTGCTAGCCACTGGTTCCAAGCCCGTCGATGGCTTGGTTGCCGAATTGGCAGGCTTGGTGCCCGAACTGTATATCGTGGGCGATGCTCGCCAGGTCGCCCGTCTGGCCGAAGCGACGGCCCAAGCGGCCGAAGCAGCGATGGCGATCTAGAGCCATCCCACTTGAAGGAGTTGGCGCTATGCCTGAAAACAAGAAAGCGAGCCTACGCCACAGATTGTTGGCTGGGGAGAGCGTTTTTGGACCCTTTCTCAAGATCCCGGCCTCGGCCCCGGCGGAGCTGATCGCCTATGCAGGTTTTGACTTTTGCGTGATCGACCTGGAGCACAGCCCCTTTTCATTTGAGCGGGCCGAAGACATCGTACGGGCAGCCCAGGGAGCGGAACTGTCGACCGTGATCCGCGCCTTTGACCGCCAGCCTTCGACGTTGTCGCGCTGCCTGGATACCGGCTGCGAGGCTTTGCTGGTGCCCAACATCGAGACGCGCCAGGAGGCTGAACAGGTCGTCAGCGGGGCGCGATTCCACCCCCTGGGCCGGCGGGGGATGGACCCGCGCGCCCGGTCGGCTCGCTATGGCACCATCCCATCCAGCATCTACTTTGGGCCGGAGATGGACCCGCCGCTCCTGGCTTTGCAGATCGAGGGGCTGCGGGGTATCGAGAACCTCGACGATATCCTCGAGGTGGACGGGTTTGACCTCGTCTTTATCGGCCCGTACGACCTGTCGCAGTCGATGGGAATGCCGGGCGAGGTCAATGCTCCGCCCGTGTTGGCCCGGACTCGGGAGATTGTAGCCTCGGTCAAGGCGCGGGGCAAGGTGGTGGGCATCTATGCCGACAAGGTCGAGGAGGCCTGCCGCTGGCGCGACCTGGGCATCCAGTTCGTGGCAACCTGCGTGGACGTACACCTGTTCTACACAGCCTGTGAGGCGATGGTCAAGGCGTTGCACGCCTAGACCCTCGCATGCGCCCGAGCACGCAATCACATTCTCTCCCAGAGTGTGACAAATCGTCAAGATTATGATATACTCTCAAGAGGGGGTGTGCAAGGAGGCACAATGCAGGAAGAGACAAAGGAACGACGGGGAGAATCGACCTACCATACTCGAGCAGTGAGCCGGGCGCTGCAGATCCTGAGCTGCTTCTCGGTGAAGGATTTCGAGCTATCGGTCGGCGATTTGCACGACAAGCTCGGAGTTCACAAGAGCACTCTGGTGCGGCTTCTCCAAAGCTTGGCCGAAGAGGGATTTATCGAGCAGAATCCCCTGACCGACAAGTACCGCCTGGGGATCAAGACCTTTGAGATCGGGAGCATGTGCCACCGCACTCGCCTGATGAATATTGGCGCCCTGGCCCGCCCCGTCATGCAGCAGGTGACCGCCCATTTCGGCCTCTCGACGAACCTCGCCATCCGCGACCGACAAGAGATTGTCTATGTCGAGACGGTCGAACCCAACAATACCCCCCTGCGCCTGGCCTATTCGGCAGGCGACCGTTTTGGCATTCACCACACGGCGCTGGGCAAGGCCATGATCGCCTTTTTGCCTTCTGCGGAGTTGGAGGTCGTGCTCGATGGGCTGGAGTTGAAAGCCCTGACGCCGCGCACCATCACCACACCCGAGCAACTCATCCAAGAGCTGTGGGAGGTCAAGGAGCGGGGCTATGCCGTGGACGACGAAGAGTCGCTGCCCGGCCTGCGCTGTGTGGCCGCCCCCATCTGGGACAACTCGGGAGTCGTGGCTTCCCTGAGCGCCTCCGGTTCGACCCTGATCGTTACCCAACAGCGCGTTGACGAGATCGGGGCCCGCGTTATAGCTGCCGCCCGGTCGATATCCGCCCAACTGGGTGGGAGTCCCGACGTGTCAAAATAGCTCAACCCCCTCTGCTAACAGGAGGGGGACAGCTTGTTACGCCAGCCAGGCTTTTTACATGATCTGTCCTGGGTTAAAGAGCGCCGTCCGTGCAAAGAAGTGGGCTTTAGAATTTTCAGCGGACGGCGCGCCAGGCGCCGTCCGCTGAGATACATGGTTCACTGACCGTCTTTGCCGCTGCGATTCGATCGCAGCGCCTGTTTGCTTTAGAAAGCGTGATAGCTGCAATCAGGCCAGATCAAAGCGATCAAGGTTCATCACCTTGTTCCACGCCGCGACAAAGTCGTGCACAAACTTTTCTTCAGAATCGTCAGATCCGTAGACTTCGGCCAAGGCTCGGAGTTGGGAATTTGAACCAAAGATGAGATCGACACGGGTGCCGGTCCACTTGAGCTCGCCCGTCTCTCGATCACGCCCCTCGAACAGTTCCTTGTCCTCCGAAGCTGCCTTCCATGCTGTGTCCATGTCGAGCAAATTCACGAAAAAGTCGTTAGTGAGCGTTTCGGGCCGCTTGGTAAAGACGCCGTGCTGGGATTTTCCAAAATTCGCATTCAAGACGCGCATACCGCCCACGAGCGCCGTCATCTCAGGGGCAGTCAGCGTCAGCAGCTGCGCCCGATCGACCAGGAGTTCTTCGGCCGGTACAGAGAACTTGGCCTTGGCGTAATTGCGGAACCCATCGGCAACCGGTTCGAGTACGGAGAACGACTCTGCGTCGGTTTGCTCCTGCGACGCATCGGTGCGTCCCGGCGCAAAGGGAACAGTCACATCGTACCCAGCATTCTTGGCCGCCTGCTCGACCCCTGCGCATCCACCCAGGACAATCAAGTCGGCGAGGGAAACCTTTTTCCCGCCCGACTGCGCGCCGTTGAACTCCTTTTGGATTCCTTCGAGAGTAACCAGCACTTTTGCCAGTTGGACCGGCTGGTTGACCTCCCAATCCTTTTGCGGCGCAAGGCGGATGCGCGCCCCGTTTGCACCACCGCGCATGTCAGAGCCACGGAACGTGGAGGCCGACGCCCAGGCGGTGGAAACCAGTTCTGGAACCGACAGACCCGAAGCCAGGATCTTGCTTTTGAGGTCGGCGATATCCTGCGCGTCGATCAGCTCATGATCGACGGCGGGCACCGGGTCTTGCCAGATCAGCTCCTCGGCTGGGACCTCCGGACCAAGGTAGCGGGAGCGTGGGCCCATATCGCGGTGGGTCAGCTTGAACCACGCCCGGGCACAGGCATCGGCGAACTCTGTCGGGTTCT
>CAYVLO010000200.1:0-6276 GCA_964452125.1 uncultured Anaerolineaceae bacterium
GCCTCGATCTTCGCCGGGACGCCGTAGCGCAAAAGATTGTAAACGGCCTGGTTGTTGCCGTAGAGATTGCGGCTGTGGTTGTCCGCCTCGGTGCGCAGTTTGTAGAGTGCTGCACTGATCTGCTCATGGCTATAGCCGTTTCGGGTAAGGTAGTCCGTCAGCAGCCCTTCCTCGATGTTGCTGTTGCCGTAGCGGTCTGTCCAGTCGCCGAGATAGTTGTAGCCCAGCTCATCGCAGAACAGGGCGATGACCCGGTTTTGCGTGACTCGTTCTGGCTTGTCGATATTGCTCATAATGCCGCCTCCTGGGTCAGGATTTCAGATTCTACATACCTCTGAAATTCCGCAACCGTTGTAAAGGCGCGATAGCCCGCTTGGCTTGCGAAGGCGATGACCTCGCTGTTTTCATTGAGCAGCACAGCAACCGGTTGGCTCAGCTCTTTCTGAATACCGTTCGGCCAGGCCAGATCGAAAACAGCTTTCTGTTCGCCCGTGATCGAATCGGCAAAGTCGTAGGCCAACATTCCTTGTGGCAGTCCCTGTTGTTCCATCCAGTCATTTAAAGCTTCGAGCTTTTCTTCCTCTTCCTCGCTAGCGATACCGCCATGGATTGCTGTTGTTGATGAAATAGCTGCTGTTGGTCCTGCCAGCCAACGCGTGTCGCCATGCAGCAGCTCTTCCATGCGCTTGTTGACTTCCTCCGCCAGCAGAAGCTTCCGTGCTTCGAGGAACTCTAGGTAGTTCTCGATCTTCCACAGATTGGGATCGGTGGGTATCCATTGGGAGGCCAAGGCGCCAGGGTGCGCCTTTTCGATCTCGGGGAAATACTCCTCAGGCAGTCGGTCCAAGATATTGATATTCGTGTCCTTGGTGAGGAAACAGAAGTTGGCCAGTGCATTGACCTCTGGGCGCCTGAAGTTCCTCTTGTAGAGCTGAGCCTTCGGGAAGATGTGGTGCACCTCCAGCCGATTCATCTTCCCGAGCAGGGTTGCTTTTAGCGGCAGCCCGGTGCCCCAATCTCTGGCTTCCCCCATCCGCGTGATCAAGTAGAGTACCGGGTAGAAACGAGCGCCGAGGCTCCAGCCGGTGAAATGCCCTGCTTCGATTCGCATTCCACCATGCCAGAGGCGTAACTGCTCTAGAAGCTTGTCCAGTGTGCACTCCGGGCCTTCGAGCGCTGCCAGATCCTGATCGATGAACGATTCAGTGGACCCTGAGAAACGGCCCCACATGCCCGCCTGTATGAACCAGAATAACAGCTTGTCGCGTTCTTTCTCATCCATGGGGCCGCTGCGTTGGTCGAGATAGCGAACCATCACCGGTATGCCGAAACGGCCGAAGAAGACCTGGTCATGGTCTAGCCCCAGTCGTCCGCTGATTAGGTTGAGGCAGGTGTCGATGTGCTTTGTGGCCCGCTTGAGGCCGTCCTGAATCTCTTCTGCGCTTTTATCGTGCAGGAACTGGAATTTCGCCTCCCCGGTCAGCACAGTGTTCACTGAGCGGAGCAGCCAGTCAAGGTTGAATTGGTAATCGGCCTCAGCCCATTCTTTGAGATGGGCCTTCATGGTGTCGCGCGCCTCTGGCCAGTCGGTGCAGATCTTGGCCAGGGCCAAGTCGCCCTTGGAGAGCTTGGTGCCGCCACTGTTGACCAGGTTGAAGATTTCGACCACCACATCTAGCGTCTTGTCGGTGCCGGTGACTTCTTCCACATGGAGATCCGTCTCCATCACAGCAAGCAAGTGGCTGAGCCGTACAACATAGTCACCGACTCTGGGCGCCAGCTCTGGCTGCGCGCTGAGGCGCGTTGCGAACTCGCCCAGCCCCGTCGTTCCCTTCTGCATAAGCTCGGTGACATCAATCCAAAGCGGATCGTCCTGCATCTTTACGGGCTGGTAGAAAGCGAAAGTTTCGGTATCGAGATGGAAACGCAGTCCGGTGAAACTCTGGGCGTTGCCGTCGAAGAACTTGGGCGGCTTGCCCCGCACCACACCGTAAAGCGCCGTCATTCGCTGTTGCCCATCGAGCAGGAGTTTCACAATACCTGCGGCGAGCGGCCCATCGCCACGGTGGGCGGCTGTCTTCGATTCAGTGGCCCAAACCAGCAGACCGCCTACCGGATATCGGCGGTAGAGCGAATTGAAAAATCCGCGCACCTGGTCACGGTTCCAGACGTAGCCCCGCTGAAACTCGGGCAAGGCCATGTGACCGCTGTCGATGTGGTCGAGAATGGTGGAGATCTTCATGTCAATCTAATCCTCCCGGTAAGCAGTTCCTGCATCATGCCCTGCTTGAGGGCGCGGGTCTTTTCACGGCGGGCTTCCAGCACGGCGATCTCGGCGTCCATGTCGGAGAGGATGGCAGCGATAGCGTTTTGTTCGAGGAGTGATGGAATCCTGAGCATCACCCTGGCAATGTTCGTTTTGCTGATCCCCAAAACCTTGGTTCCGACGGCAAAGAAGCGAAACTGCCGCTTGATATCAGCCGTCTGAAAGCAATATCGCAGATACTGATGGTCCAATTCGCTCGTTTTGCTCTTTGCGATGATAGTGTGAAGGCCCGAGATGAATGGAATTTTCTCTTTATTGATGATTACGACATGCTTACTCGTGCCTTCTTCGTCTTCGGACGCATCAACAAAGACAACGTCTCCATCTCCGAGCAACGAAACAGGGGACACTCTTTTTAAAGGGATGTCGAGCTTTGGAATGTCTTGTTGCTCAGACCGAACATCAATAAATGTTTTTTTAGACATGTGAATGTCGCCGTAATGCAGATAACAATGTCCTTCCGTGGAGAGCTGATCGCGCGAGGCTGAAAAACCCCCACTGAAATCGAACAAATCATCAAGTAGTTTCACCACCCACTCACTACTAATACTAAATCCCGGCAGCCGTCTCTTGCCGGTGAGCAGCTCCTGCATGGCGGCCTGCTTGATGTCGCGCTTCTTGGCTATGAGCCGGTCCAGCGCGGTGATGAGGGAGTCCACATCGCTGAGAGCGGCGGCGATGGCCTTTTGCTCTTCCATTTTCGGGATCGGCACTACAAGCTTGCGAAAGTTGAGCAAATTTAGATGTCCAACAGTAGAGCCAACAGTCTCCTCTAATAGACGATCTTGAGTTGCCTCAAAGCGCATTAGCCAAAGCAAGAATCGTGAATCACAAGTTGCAGTGTTGCTTTTCATTACAATAATGCTCTCATAGATACTGAACTCCGTATCCGTATCAACCAAAGCACAAATCCCTAATGTCCCTGACTTACTTACGAGTACATCGCCTTTATTGGCTCGCCTGTATTTAGTCAGTTCTTGATGTTGTCGTTTAGAAATCTGCAGTGTATCATCAAATAAGAGTCGGCCAGAATTGATGTCTTTCGCACGTACAAGTGGCACGCCACCGCTTTTGACATAATCGACTTTCGTCGTCAAACCCAAGAATATGTCGGAGCAGATATCGGTTATGCCGCAAACCTGCCACCCTGCGGGAATCACTCCCGCTTCTGTCTTCTTATACCCAGCCTTCAGCTCCATGCAAACCCCATCTTCTTCAGATGTTCGTCTACCTTCCCGCTAAGAATTTCCACCTCATCGGTGAGCTTGGGCAGCGGCGTATCATAGCGCTCGGTGAGTTGTCTTATTCGCCCTGTGAGCGTTTGCGAAATCCGGTCCATCTCGCCGTGGATGGCATCATCGAGCGCTGCCATCCATTTGTCATCCACCACCAGCGCCTTGATCTCGTCCTCGGTGAGCTTGGGATAGTGGGCGTAGGCTTGGACATCCAGTTTGGCCTCGGTGACCTTTAGTCTCTTCTTGAGGTCGGCTTCATCCTTAGCGAGCTTCAGCCAGTCGCCCAACACGACGGCTTCGTCCCTCGCCTCCTTATCGCCCTTGATCTCCTTCAGCCGAGCGGTGACATTGCCCTTGTTCACCTTGTCGAATTCGGCAAACGCGCCGTCCTCGCCGCCGTGTTCTTCTTCCAGCTCGGTCATTCGGGCGGTGGCGCTTTCCAGCTCGGCTGCGAGCTGGTCTATGGCGGCCTGCTCCTTGGCAAAGTAGCGGGCGACGATGAGGGCCTTGGGCACGAGGTCGCAGGTCCAGCCCTTGTCCTTTTCCTTGCCCTTCTTGTTCTTCTCGATGATGCGATAGGTCTCGGCCTTCCAACCGTCGGCGGAGATCTGGTAGCAGTCGTCCTGCATGGTATCCGCCCAGTAGTCCATCAGGCGCTGATACACATCGTATTTGTCGATGAGCGGCTTGTCGGCATAGTGTGTGAGCAGATCTTTGGACAAGGCAGAGATCAGTTCTTTAGGAGGAAAGCCTGGCTGGAGGGCTCTGAGCGTGGCTGCGCTGCGTTTTCTCCACTCGCCGAAGTGGGCATTCATGCTGGTGGTGAAGGCAACGAACTCCGGATGCTCGAAGATGGTGGGCTTGATGGCCTCCTTTTCCACGGTCAGAGCGAAATAGCCGGGTCGGATTTCCTTGAAGAGGGTCGGTTTCAGGTCCGGGCAGACGGCCCAATAATTCTCTAGCGCCTCCACATCCCGCGCTGGGATGCCGCCACGCAGGTGACCTTCGATGTCCTGGATGTCTTCTGCCTGCTGGCTTTCGATGTAGCGAGGCAGGTTGAGGTTGAACTCGTTCTTCTCGATCTCCTCGAAGGGTACCATTCGAGAGTAACCGGGGATATCGAGCTGCTTGGTGAAGGCGTCCACGATCTTGTGGATGTCCTGTGATCGCAAGCGGTTCTTTGGGCCGTCCTTCATGAAGCCTTGGCTCGCATCGATCATGAAGATGCCCTCGCGGGTGTGGGCGTCCTGCTTGTCGACGACGATGATGCAGGCGGGAATGCCGGTGCCGTAGAAGATGTTGGCTGGCAGGCCGATGATGCCTGCGATATAGCCCTTACGCACGAGATTTCGCCGAATCTCGGCCTCGGCATTGCCACGGAACAGAACGCCATGCGGCAAAATGCACTCGCCCTTGCCAGTGCTCTTGAGCGAGCGGACAATTTGCAGCAGATAGGCATAATCCCCCTGCTTGGCAGGCGGCACCCCGAAAGGCTTGAAGCGCTCAAAGGGATCATTCAGCGGATCAAGACCCGTGCTCCAGCGCTTATCGGAGAACGGCGGATTGGCGACGACGTAATCGAAGGTCTTCAGGGAGTCACCATCCTTGAACTTGGGGTCGGCCAGGGTGTTGCCCTGCACGATGAGTGCGGTGGGATTATTGTGCAGGATCATGTTCATACGCGCAAGACCGCTGGTGGCAGCATCCTTTTCCTGCCCATAGAGGGTGACCGGCGTTAAGGCTTCATCGGCGACTTTAAGCAACAGCGATCCGGAGCCGCAGGTGGGATCATAGACCGTGGTGTTGGGACCGGTCTTGGCTTTTCGGATGCCAAGAATCTGCGCTATTACACGGCTGACCTCGGCAGGAGTGTAGAACTGCCCCTTGCTCTTGCCGCTCTCGGTGGCGAAGTGCCGCATCAAGTACTCATAGGCATCGCCGAGGATATCGTCGTTATCGGCTCGGTTTTTGGAGAAGTCCAGAGCCGGGTTCTCGAAGATGGCGATAAGGTCGCTGAGCCGGTCCACCATCTCCTTGCCGCTGCCGAGCTTGGTTGCGTCGTTGAAGTCCGGGAAGTCGGAAAGCTTGTTGGCATTGGCCAGCGGGCCGATAATCTTCTTATTGATCTGGTCGCCGATGTCCGACTTGCCCTTGAGAGCGACCATATCCTTGAAGCTCGCACCCTCCGGGATGGTGACCGGTGCGAAGGGCACGCCGGCGTACTTGTCGCTTACGTATTTGATGAAAAGCAGAACGAGGACATAGTCCTTGTACTGGCTGGCGTCCATGCCGCCGCGCAGCTCGTCGCAGGACTGCCACAGTGAAGAGTAGAGTTCGGATTTCTTGAGGGCCATGGTCAAGCAACCTTTGTTCGATGTTTTCGGAGGGGAAGTGCTCGTTCAGGCGCTGGGGCCGAGATGAAATGCTGCCCCCTGGTGAAGTTGACAATTCGTATTGACGGCACACCGTAGACCCAAAGCTCGTCGGCCCCGTCCCACAGCCTCTTCTCGATCTCGCTGTTGTTTCCCGGCGTCTCCCTCTCCTCCTCTCCGTTCCGCAGTGGGGAATCTCCTTGAGGCGACTTGATCCTTTCGCTCTCATCCCTAAGCGTGATCCCTACTTGAGCTCAAATAGTCGGGGCCCTTTTCAGCCCACTGGAGGGTACAAAAACTATTTTAATAAGATTGAATCTTAGATTATTTGAGGTGATTGAAT
>CAYVLO010000201.1:0-6267 GCA_964452125.1 uncultured Anaerolineaceae bacterium
TGCGCCGATTGGCAAACACCACCCCTATGAGAAATTTTTCCAACAAACGCAGGTGTTTTTGGCTACCTGTCCTACCGATCAGCTATTCTTGCTCCAGCTTGTACCAGAACTCGGAAATAAAGCCCTGGGCGTCCGGATGGAAGACCTGCTGGACGATCTCGGGGGTGCCATCGCGGCAGCGCCATTCATAGACCGTTTCGCGCCCGGTAACCACCGCCGGGATAAAGTCCGAGTCGGGGTTCTGCTGGCAAAAGTCGATCTCCTCCTGCGTCGGGGTCTTGTCGGTATTGGCCTTGGCCTCGCAGGGCAGGTTGGCCCCCACGAAACAACCATAGACCTCGCCGTCCATGCAGCGCCAGAACGATCCATTCTCCAACATCTCGAGTGGCAGATCGGGGGTGTTCAGCGCTGTCCGCAATGCCTCAAGCACACCTTCGGGCATCTTGGAGCCCGTATAGGCCGCATCGGGCGCATCGATGGTGCCCACTGCGGCGCAGTAGGCAAAGGGATCGGTGTAGGTCTCTGCGGCCGGCGTACCGCCGCAGCTCGCCAGGGCGGCGACCACGATCAACAGAGCGAGAGACAAAGCCATTTTTCCGAGTTTCATAAGAACACACCTCCGACGGATCGCTGTACGCAGAACCCTCCGGCCACGCACTCGCGGGCAGGGGCTCGTTCTGCGTCGATTCTCATTGTAGCCCGGCCCGCTCCCCGCTGCATGACGCTTTTCCAGCGCAAGACCCACGCCGCCGACGGGGAGGCAGGCCCTGCCCAGCTCTAATAGCCGACGGCGCAGCCATCCTTGCGCGGATCAGCGGCGCCGCACAGCACGCCGCTCTCGGGATCGACCATGATCACATCGCCGCTGCCAAAGCCGCCCGAGAAAGTCGGCTCCACCCGTACCCGATGCCCCAGGGCCGCCAGCGCCTTGCGCGTCTTGAGGGGCACACCACTCTCGATGGCCACCTGCAGCCCCCCCTTTTCATCCACGCGGAACCGGGGCGCATCCAGCGCAGATTGGGGGCCCAAGCCATAGTCGATCAGGTTGACCGCCACCTGCAGATGTCCTTGGGGCTGCATAAAGCCACCCATCACCCCAAAGCTGAGCCACAGCTTGCCCTGGCGCAGGGCCATCGCTGGGATGATGGTGTGGTAAGGCCGTTTGCCGCTAGCCAGGGCGTTAGGGTGACCCGGCTCCAGGCTGAAACAGGCGCCCCGGTTCTGCAGGCAGATGCCGGTGCCAGGCACCACCAACCCCGAGCCAAAGCCCCAGAACAGGCTGTTGATGAACGACACGGCGTTGCCTTGCCCGTCGACCACCGTCAAGTACACCGTATCCCGGTGCTCGGGCACACCCGGCGCGGCGATGGTCGCCGCACCGTCAGGACGGATGGTCGCCCGCTGCCGGGCCGCGTACTCTTTGGATAGCAACCCATCCACCGGCACCGCCGCCACGGCCGGATCGGCCACATAGCGCGCCGCGTCGGCCATGCCCAT
Organism: uncultured Anaerolineaceae bacterium; assembly: GCA_964452125.1. Classification (GTDB taxonomy): domain Bacteria; phylum Chloroflexota; class Anaerolineae; order JAAYZQ01; family JAAYZQ01; genus CAZNQW01. The sequence continues at coordinate 1,498 of CAYVLO010000201.1, forward strand.
GCGCATCGCTTCGATCATCAGGTGCCAGCGGGCCGGGTCGAAATAATCCATCTCGGCCAGGTCCCAACCCTCCACCAGGTTCAGCGCGATCAACGCGGCGATCCCCTGACCGTTGGGTGGATGCTCCAGAATGTCGACGCCGCGGTACGAGGTGCGGATTGGCTCTTCCCAGGTGGCGCGATGGGCCGCCAGGTCTTCCACCGTCAGGTAGCCGCCCTTGGCCTGGACCGCCGCTGCGATCTTTTCTGCCAGGGGGCCGCGGTAAAAGGCCTCGGCGCCACCCTCCGCTACGGCGCGAAAGGTGCGCGCCAGGTCGGGCTGGCGATGGATCTGGCCCGGTTTGGGCGCGGGCAGATAGGTGGCTGTGGCTGCCTCGTCCTTGGAGAGCTTGGCGGTGGACGCCTGCCAGCCGGCGGCGATCCGCTCGCTGACGGGGAATCCCTCCTCGGCGGTGGCAATGGCCGGGGCCAGGCACTGACCCAACGACATCGTCCCAAATCGCTGCAGCAGCGCTTCCCAGCCGCTGGCCGATCCCGGCACCGTCACCGGCAGCGGGCCGGTCACGGGGATCTCGTCCAATCCCAGACGTTGGGCTTCCTCCAGCGTAAAGGCCGCTGGCGCCCGCCCGCTGCCGTTCAAGGCCGTGACACGGCCGCTGTCGGCCTCGTAGATCAGGGCAAAGCAATCGCCGCCAATGCCGGTCGACATGGGCTCGACGACGTTGAGCATGGCAGCCACAGCCACGGCCGCGTCGGCCACATTTCCGCCTTCCATCAGCATGCGCAAGCCAGCCATAGCAGCCAGCGGCTGGCCGGTCGATACCATGCCGTGGCGGGCCATCACCGCCGAGCGGCGCGAAGGAAACGTCATAGACCTCATGGCTCTCTCCTCAAAAAAGTGGGGCGACTGTGAGCCGCCCGTGGAAAACCATTATACTCGATCCGCTGCCCTCTGGCAAAACCGGGCCATCGGGCGCCGATGGCTCCCCCTGAACCGCAGCGCTGATCAAAGTCTATGGCATCCGTCCCAGCGCAAGGGATCGCGCATGGTTACTGGCTGCAAATACGCAGGCATGACAGGGCGCCGCCCAAAACCGCCGCCCAAAACCAATGCTTGACAGCCCCCCTGCCGGATGATATACTGAGATCAACACCGCAGTTCTACACCACAGCCCATTGTTTTCCGGGTCCAACCAAGAAAGGAGGGAGCACGATGACCGTGATTACCGTTTCGCGCCAACGGGGCAGCCGGGGCTCGTACATTGCTCTGGAAGTCGCCGAAAGATTGGGATTGCGCTATCTGGATCGGGAGATCCTCGATTCGGTGGCCCGGGAAACCGGACTGACAACCGATGTGGTGGAGCACATTGAGGAACGGGCGACGCGGGTGCCTCGGGTGATGCACCTGCTGGGCGCGCGCCCAAAATTACCCGTGATTGCCAGCGCCTCTCTACGCGAGCAGCAAGACCGCGAGGAGCGGATCGCCGACCTGGTCCGCCAGGAGGGCATGAGCCGCGGGGCCGCCGTTAGCCGCCTGGACGCCGTTGGAGGGTTGGAATACGCGCCATCGATGGATTACTTGGATCTGGTGACCTCCGTCATCCTGGAATCTGCGGCCCAGGGCGACGCCATGATCGTGGGCCGCGGCGGGCAGATCATCCTGGCCCGAATGCCGGGCGTGTTGCATGTCAAGATTCTATCCCGTTTTGAGTCACGGGTATTCGAACTGACGCAGCGCGAGGGCATTAAATGGCGCGAAGCCGCTCACCGCATCCGCGCCTCCGACGAGCAGCGGGACGGCTACCTGCGCCGCTTCTACAATGTCGACTGGCTGGACCCCAATCTATACGACCTGGTAATCAACACCGACCGGATTTCGGATGCCGCCGCCGTCGAAATGATTATCACAGCCGCGGGCGCAGCAGCCGAGGCGGCCACCCATGAACCGGCCTAGTCCCTGTTGATGGTATAGCGATACGACGCCCACTCGGTCGTCACCGGCGCCACGGCCGACACGACCAACACAGCATAATCGGTTTCCCGGCCCAGGCCAGCGATGGTGAGGGCGCCCCGGTTTTCCTCGTCCAGCGGCATTGGCAGCAACTGGGTGTCGTCGCCCACCGCAATCACCTGCACTCGATAGCCTTGGGGCACATGGTCGGTCACTCGCACCCAACCCTGGGCCTGCCAGCCGCCGTCACCGCTCTCTACGTCATCGCCGTACCCCAACTCGGGGATGGCAAGATCATCGACCGCCAGCCCGGGGCGATTGACCGCCTCGTCGGTAACCACCTGGAAACGCACCAGTATCTGTTGACCGGCATAGGGAGATAGATCGAAACGCTCCAGCGACCAGTCCGGTTCGTCGCCGCCGCCACTGGTGCCCGTAAAGGCCGGGCCGTAGCCGTTGCCGCTGGGATTGTAGGTGGTCGTGTTGTCATTTTCCAGGATCTGCCAGGTGTCGCCGCCGTCGGTCGAAACCTGGACGTAGGCATAATCGTAATCCACCTCCAGATCGTACCACATCCAGGCTTCCAGGGTGGCGCTGTCGAGCCCGCTCAGGTCAAAGCCGCGGGTCAATGTGGCATCCCCGTCGTCCCCCCGGTTGGACCACCACTGATAGGCGCCGCTGCGAGTCCGATTGCCCAAAAGAGGAACCACCTGGTTGCCCTGAAACTCGACCGTCAGCTCGCCACTTCCTTCCAAAAGAATATAGTCAGCGGCATACTGGTGAACCGTGGCCTCCTGACTAACCGGATAGGTTCCGTGCTCGGCAGCCAGGGCCAAGGGATCGAGCCGGAGATCCCGATAGGCGTAGCGCCCATCGGCCACGCGGGGATCGTCCAGGTAGTTGGCCACCAGCCAATCGGCAAACAGGTCATCAAAGCTCACGCCGGGGTCCAGCCTGTCCAACAGGATCTCAAACCCCGCAATGCCATTCGCAGGTTCGCGCACCAGTTCGGGGATGGCATCTTCTCCATAACGCTCCATAAAGTAGGCCAGAAACAGAAAACTGGCGCCATAGTGGGGACCCGAATCCTCCAGCTCGGGCCAGGTCGTGAGCTGGGTGTCGGGCGCCTGGGTAAAGACATAGTCCGAACCGCCGACATCGTAGCCGTTGACAAAAGCCGCCAGTTCCGACAACCCTTCATTCACCCAGGAGGTCTCGTTGCGGTCCTGCGCCCAATGGATCATATGCTGGAATTCGTGGGCCAAAATGCCGTCAAAGTACGAGTTCCCCGGCCCGGCATTCTCCAGGTTGATGTAAAACATCTCGTGCTCGTTAGACTCGGGCCTCACCGCTTTGGGATACTCGTCGGGTCCAGAAAAATAACCGCCGACCCCGACCACATTTCCCAAAAAGAGATAGACGTGAGGATCTTGGTCGATGCCCGGGTACCACTCGCTGCCAAAGAGTTCGCGGGTGCGAGGGTACGTCTTTTCCTCAAAGGCCCGCGCCGAAGATTCCAGGTCCCGGGCCGGGATGCTGTACCCCTCCTCAATCCACCAATAGGCGTGGTCGGTTTCGTAGCCCAAGATCGCCGTCGTCGTATAATAGGCATTGGCCGTGACATCGTGGACCCAGAAGATCGTCGCATCGCCCACATCATAGTCGGGCGGGATCTGGGGGCTGGGGGTAGCCAGCGCCGGCGACAGCCCCTGCAGTTGCCGGGCCAACTCGACCAGGTCGCGGGGGGGCAAATCAGTTTCGGTCAGGCTGCGGACCGTCTCATACTCCAAATCCCCTGGACTTGCCTCGAGCAAAACCGCTGTGGGAGCAGGGGGCAACTCGACGGAGGGCTGCCAGGTCGTCGACGACCAACTGCTGCGCCCTAGCAAAAAACCGGTTATCCCACAGGTGGCCAAAAAGAGACAGGCGCACAGGAACAAGCCCACGATCAGAATCCAGATCCAATGTTTGCGCTGCATCGTTTGTTGTGCTTCCTTTCAACAGGCTGCGCCATCCCGATATGACAAAACAGGACCCAGCCAGAAGCCGAGTCCTGCAGGCAAAATACCAGAGGCCGCTTCAGCCCAATAAACCGCTTAATCGATAGGCTGTTTGTAAATCACAAAATTGCAGGAGGGATCGCCCTTGGCAATACAGGTCACTTCAGCCGTCCGAAACTTGCGCCCGCCGCTGCCCCAATCCAGCGCCTCCTGGATAATGCCCATGGCCGCGTGGCAAATGGGCGCATCGGCGTGTCGGTTCCAACACACCGGGCAGCGCTCGATGACATAGATGAAATGGTCGCTTTCTTCGTGCACATAGCTGATCTGATCGCTGGTCGACGAAAAGGCCGTAGCCATGGCCCGCAGACCCACCTTGAGTTTGATGCTCAGGGGGAGCAACCGAAAGGTCCTGTCGGCCACCCCCACCATAGCGCCCAGATTGCTCAGCCCCTGGGCAAAAGCCTTGCGCCCGGCCCGAAGCGCCAGCGCCCGGCCCCCCCGAGGGCCATACATCATCTCCAGGCTTTCATTCAAGTGGGCAAAATCGGCAAAGTCGAATTCTTTGGCCAGGTTCCCAGGAGGATAATTATCGATCAGGTGCGGCATCTGTGCCATATTCAGCAGAGCTTTGAGCCCGTTGGTACCCATTACCTCTTCGATGGCCTCGATGTAGATCTTGGCGATCAAATTTGGATAATGGTAACCGCTTTTTTCGCGGGATTCCTCTGTCATGGTGCACAGCCTCCCTTTCGATCAGTTTGTGGTCCTGAGGCCCCGCTATTATACACGATACTGTCGAAAACTGCAAGAACGCGGC
>CAYVLO010000202.1:0-4371 GCA_964452125.1 uncultured Anaerolineaceae bacterium
ACTGTGGATTCTCTTCCTGGCAACTATTCAGGGCAATTTCGAACAGGTCCCTGCCTACTTGCCCTTTCCGTTGGTCATGGCCCTGCTTTTGCTTTTCTTGTGGAAAAGCGCTGTCCACCAGCCAGGCAGTAGTCACCGGACTCGGGTCGAGCCGGACTGATGGCAACGCCAGGTCAAGAGGGTGCGCTGCTTGTGAGGGGCGCGGATCAGTGAGCTCATAGAAGGGAGAGGAACGCATGACATCGGTACACGAATACCTCGAAAAGGTCGACACCCGGCCTCTGATGCCGGGCGCGGAGCCGTTCCTGCTGGAAGCCGGCGAGGTGGGTTGCCTGCTCCTGCACGGCTGGGGGGGAACCTGCGACAGCATGCGCTATCTGGGCGGCCGCTTGCACCAGGCCGGCATCACGGCCTTTGCGCCCCTGCTGCCCGGCCATGGCATCGATGCCGCCCATCTGGCCCAAACGCGGGCCACCGATTGGGTGTTTGCTGCCGAGGACCACCTCCTGGCCTTGCACGAGATGTGCCCTACCCTGTTTGTCGTCGGCCTGTCGATGGGCGCCATCCTGACGCTCTACCTGGGCGAGCGCTACCCCACCAAGCTGCGCGGGATCGTGCCCATCAACGGCGGGGTGGTCATCGGTAGTCCGTCCTTTGCGGCTATGGCCTTTCGGCGCGACCTGCCGGACATCATTCCCAGTTGGGATGAAGAGATCCTGCTGAAGGACAAGTCGGTGACCGAGGTGGCCTTTCGCCAGATGGCGCGCACGACCATTCTCGATGTGTTGGGACTGGCCAAAGCGGTCGAGGAGATGCTGCCCCTTTTGCACCTGCCGATCCTGATGGTGCAGGCCATCGACGATCAGGTGCTGCCCGCCTGGAACGCGGACTATGTGATGGAGCGCATCGCCAGCCAGGATCGGGAGGTGGTGATGCTGGAGAATTCGTACCACGTGGCGACGATGGACTATGACAAGGACCTGGTCGCCGACCACGTGATCGGCTTTGTGCAGCGCCACAGCTAGGCGCCGTCGCCCAGACCTCCGAGGTCTAAGACCTCGGAGGTCTTTGGACACGGCATGAATGGGCGGCTAGCTCACAATCTGGTGGATCAGGGGCGGCGCCTCGACCGGCTCCTCGCTCCAGGTATAAGCCCCCAACAGGCGCTGGCGGGCCCCATCGGCCATGGCGCTGTCTTTGGCGTGGATGGTGAACAGGGGTTGGCCTTGCTCCAACTCGTCGCCCACCTTGGCGTGGAGCACCACCCCCACGGCGTGGTCGATCTGATCGCCCTTTTTGGCCCGCCCGCCGCCCAGGAGCATCGAGGTCAAGCCCACTTCCCGAGCGTCGATTTCGGCCACGAACCCGGACTGGGGGGCCGAAACCTCTTCCACCGAGCGGGCCGCGGGCAGTCGGTCCGGATGGTCCACACAGTCCAGGTCGCCCCCTTGGGCGGCGATCCACTCGCGGAACTTGGACATCGCCTGGCCGTTGTCGATCAATTCCTGAAGGAGGGTGGTGGCCTCGTCCCGATCCTCGGCGCGGCCGGCCAACAGCACCATCTGCTCGGCGATGGTCAGGCAATGGCGGTGAAAATCTTCGGGGCCGTGGCCATGCAGCGTGTCCAGGGCTTCCCGCAGTTCCAGGGCATTGCCCACGGCGCAGCCCAACGGCTGGTTCATGTCCGAGATGACGGCGCGCACCTTGCGGCCCATGTCGGTGCCAATGTCCACCATCAGGGTGGCCAATTGCAGGGCCGATTCTTCGGTCTTGATAAAGGCGCCCTTTCCCACCTTGACGTCGAGCACGATGCCGTTGGCGCCGCTGGCGATCTTTTTGCTCATGATCGAGCTGGCGATGAGGGGCAGGGCGTCGACGGTGGCTGTTACGTCGCGCAGGGCGTACAGCTTGCCGTCGGCCGGGGTCAGGTCGGCCGATTGGCCGCCGACGACCACGCCCACCGACTGCAACTGGGCGATGAACTCGTCGCGGCTCAGGTCCGACCGAAAGCCCGGGATCGATTCCAGCTTGTCGAGGGTGCCGCCGGTGAACCCCAGGCCGCGCCCCGACATCTTGCCGACGGGCGCCCCGGCCGCGGCGACCAACGGCGCCACCACCAGCGTCGTCTTGTCGCCCACGCCGCCGGTGGAATGTTTGTCGACCACAAAGGGCACGATCTCGCTCCAGTCCAGTTGTTCGCCCGAGCGGACCATGGCCATGGTCAGGTCGACGGTCTCCTGGCGTTCCATGCCGCGCAACAGGATGGCCATCAGCCAGGCTGCCACCTGATAGTCGGGGATGGCGCCTTGGGTGAATCCCTGCACAAAGAAATCGATCTCTTCGGCGCTCAGCGTCAACCCATCTCGCTTGCGGGCGATGATATCTACGGCTCGCATAGGAATCCTCCTGGCGTTCAGTATAGCACAAACCAGGGTATTGGAAAAGTTTCTCCGCTGTGGTATAATGGCCTCTACTGGACCCCCGCTTGCGCCTGCCTGCGCAGGCGGGGGTGACAGCCCGAGCAGGTGCGGCAAATGTACAGGCGACGCATGCGTCGCCCGTACCGAAATCCCGTCGTTCCCGCGTTCGCGGGAACCCATGGACCCCCGCTTACGCGGGGGTGACAGGTAGAGGCGAGGCGCCGCCCAAGTTGCGGCACCAAGGTGCCGCACTCCATAGAAGGCCGTCGCCCGCACGACTGCCCAACAGCGATAGGAGAAGACATGATCGGAACCCCAAGCGGTTCTCTGACGGTGATTGGCGGCGGGTTGGCCGGCAGCGAGGCCGCCTGGCAGGCGGCAGAGCGCGGGCTGCACGTCGACCTGTACGAGATGCGTCCCGTGCGGATGACGCCCGCCCACGTCACCGATCAACTGGCCGAGCTGGTTTGCTCCAATTCCCTGGGCTCCAACCTGCCCGATCGGGCGCCCGGCCTGCTCAAGGCCGAGCTACGCCGGCTCCGGTCGCTGGTGGTAGCCTGCGCCGACGAGACGGCCGTCCCGGCTGGGGGGGCATTGGCCGTGGGCCGCGAGGCCTTTGCTCAACGGGTGACCGAGCGCATCGAGGCCCATCCCCGCATCACCCTCCACCGCCAGGAGGTGGAGGCCTTTCCCGAGCGGGGGGTCGTGGTGGTGGCTACGGGTCCGCTGACCTCTCCGGCTCTGGCGGCCCACATCGCGGCCTGGGCCGGGTCCGATCAGCTCTACTTTTACGACGCCATGGCGCCCATTGTGGCGGTCGACTCGGTCGATCTGTCGGTGGCCTTTCGGGCCAGCCGCTATGGGCCCGATGGCGACGAAGGCGATTACCTCAACTGCCCCATGACCCAGGCCGAGTATGAGCGCTTTGTCGACGAACTGCTGAACGCCCAGCGCCTGCCCCTGCGCGATTTCGAGCGCGAGGACCCGCGCTTTTTCGAGGCCTGCCTGCCGGTGGAAGTGCTGGCGGCGCGGGGCAAGCAGGCGCTGGCCTTTGGTCCCCTCAAGCCGGTGGGCCTCACTGACCCCCGCACCGGGCGCCGGCCCCACGCCGTGGTCCAACTGCGCCAGGACGACCAGGCCGCCACCCTCTACAACCTGGTCGGCTTTCAGACCAATCTCACCTGGGGCGAGCAAGAGCGCGTCTTTCGGCTGATCCCGGGCCTGGAACAGGCCGAGTTTGTCCGCTTTGGGCAGATGCACCGCAACACCTTTATCAACTCGCCGACACTGCTGCGCCCGACCCTCCAATCGGTGGGCCGGGACGACCTGCTGTTCGCCGGACAGATCACCGGCACCGAGGGCTATATCGGCTCGGTCGCCAGCGGGCTGGTGGCCGGCCTCAACGCGGCGCGCCTGGTGCAGGGCGGCGAGCCGGTGCAATTCCCGCCCACGACCATGATCGGCGCCCTGTGCGACTATATCAGCAGCGCCGGCGCCAAGGGCTTCCAGCCGATGAAGGCCAACTTTGGCCTGCTGCCGCCCCTGGTCCCGCCGGTGCGCAACAAACGGGAGCGCTACTCGGCCTATTCCCAGCGCGCCCTGGCCGACCTCGACGAGTTTGCCCGGTCCGCCGGGCTTGCGTGAACCCTGCTCCCTGACCCCGTCCTCGGGGTCAGGCTCGCGCTGCGGTGAAAGAAGGCAGGCCTTTCAGGGGATGCCCCTACCGCGGGCATAACGAGCGAGCCGAGGCGACGAGTACGGGCGACGCATGCGTCGCCCGTACCACCGGTCACTCCCACCGCCTGCCCGTCACCCCCGTGAAAACGGGGGTCCATCCCCTTGCGTCATAAGGTGGATGCCCGCGTTCGCGGGCATAACGGCGCGGGCGCGGGTAACGCCCCTACCGCGGGCATAACGAGCGAGCCGAGGCGACGAGTACGGGCGACGCATG
>CAYVLO010000202.1:4471-6143 GCA_964452125.1 uncultured Anaerolineaceae bacterium
GCGCCCCTACGGTGGGTGTGACGATGACAAACGGACGCGACAGGCCGCGCCCAAAATCATTGGCCTCCGCTTTCGCGGAGGTGACAGCCAGGGCGAGAATGCGGGTCGCCCGCCGCCTGCCTAGAAGGGAAAAGGCAGCCCGCCCGGCAACTCGTCCTCGGGCTCTTCGCCCTCGGGGTATTCGTCGCCTTCCTCTTCGTAGCCGCGGCCCTCGCCCTCACCGCCGTCGGAGCCGTCCTCTTCCTCTTCGTCCTCGTCAACGTCCTTGAGGTTGTCGGCGATCTCGCTCAGGCGGACCATCACCCGGCCGTGGACAGAATCCTCTGGATAGGTCCCATCGTCCTGCATCTCGCCGGCGGCAACGCCGGTGAGGATCTCGATCCCCTGGTCGACGGTGCGCACGGCATAGATGTGGAACGTGCCCTCGTCCATGGCTTGGCGCACCTCGGCGCGGAGCATCAAATGGGGCACGTTCTGGGCCGGGAGGATGACGCCCTGGTCGCCGGTCAGGCCGCGATTCTGACAGGTAACGAAATGGCCCTCGATCTTTTCGTTCAACCCGCCCACCGGCTGGATGTTGCCCTGCTGGTCGACGGCGCCGGTGACGGCGATCCCCTGTTTGATGGGCAGGCGACTCAGACTGCTGAGCAGCGCGTACAGTTCGGTGGAGCTGGCGCTGTCGCCGTCGATCTCGTCGTGCATCTGCTCGAACGAAATCGAGGCCGACAGGCTGAGGGGATCGCGGCTGGCATATTTGGCCCCCAGATAGCCGGTGAGGGTGAGCAGGCCCTTGTCGTACAGGCGCCCGCTGAGCTTGGCCTCCCGGTCCAGCGACACCACCCCGCTGCGCCCGGTAAAGGTCTGGGCTGTGATGCGCGACGGTTTGCCAAAGCTATAGCCGCCCAGGCCCATCACCGACAGGCCGTTCACCTGGCCGATCACCTCGCCGGTGACGTCCACGCGGAGGGTCCCGTCGTCGATGACCTCCTGGAGTTCGTCTTCGACCCGGTTGGCGCGATAGACCTGCTCGTCGATGGCCTTTTGCACATCCTCAGCGGTGGTAGTGTCGGCGTTGCGCCGCCGCGCCCAATAGTCGGCTTCGCGCAGCAGGTCGGCGATGCGCCCGAACTTGGTGGACAGCTTGCGCTGATGGTCGGCCAGCCGCGAGCTGTACTCGACGACGCGGGCCACCGCCAGACGGTCAAAGCTCAGGAGCTTTTCCTCCTGGCAGCGGGCGGCGATGAACTGGGCCACCTGCTGGCAGGTGTCGGGGGTGCGGTCAAAGTCGGTGCCAAAGTCGGCCTGGACCTTGAACAGCTTGCGAAAGTCCTCGTCGTATTCGTGCAACAGATAGTAGGTCATGGGGTCGCCGATGAGGACCACCTTGACGTCGAGGGGGATCGGCTCCGGTTCGAGGGTCACCGTCGAGATGGCCTGCAACTGGCTGGCGATTTCTTCGGTGCGGATGCGCTGGCTCTTGAGCGAGCGCTTGAGGGCGTCCCAGGCCAGGGGATTGGCTGCCAGGCGGTGCATCTCCAGGACCAGGTAGCCGCCGTTGGCCTTGTGCAGGGCTCCGGCCTTGATCATGGTAAAGTCGGTGACCAGCGCCCCAAACTCGGCGCGGTGCTCGGTGCGCCCGATCAGGTTGCCGTGGGAGGGGTTGGGCTCGAAT
>CAYVLO010000203.1:0-6142 GCA_964452125.1 uncultured Anaerolineaceae bacterium
CGTCGCCCCTACGATGCGCATTCGTCAAAGATCTCCGAGATTTCGAAAATCTCGGAGGTCTCTGCGGGCGTTCGCGGGGGCGACGGTGCTCTTTGCGGCCCCACAAGAGATTTCCCACCGACTTTAATGCAGCACCTTTCATTGAATCTACTTGGCAGCGGGGCCAAGCTGTGGTATGATCGATCCAGCCAGGGAACCACGCAAACGATCGGGTTGTCGGCGTTTGGGAAGCGACGACCGCATGAGGACTCTGAGGGGGCTACCATGAAAAACATCGGGCGTGTTCTTGCCATGACACTGGGCGCAGCCAGCGCCCTCGCCGGGGGAGCGTACTACTGGTTGCTGCGGCGCCCGCTGGCGCAGACCCGGGGCGCCTTGCGCCTGCAAGGCCTAGCGGCTTCGGTCGAGGTCTATCGGGATCGATGGGGAGTTCCCCATATCTATGCCGAGTCCGCCCACGACTTGATGGTGGCCCAGGGATTTGTTCATGCCCAGGACCGCCTGTGGCAAATGGACTTTTACCGTCGAACCGCCGCTGGCCGCCTGTCGGAAATCATGGGCGAGGAGACGGTAGCGGTGGACCGCTGGCTTCGCATCCTGGGTATGCGCCGCGTGGCCGAACAAGAAGTCGATCTCCTCGATGAGGAAACCTGCACCGAACTGGAAGCCTATGCCGCCGGCGTAAACGCGCGCATCGAGCAGGGCAAATGGCCCGTCGAGTTCTCGCTGTTGCGGTACCAGCCGGAACCGTGGACGGTGGCCGACACCCTTTCGTGGATCAAGATGATGTCGTGGAGCCTGTCCATCAACTGGGAAAGCGAGATTCTGCGCGCCCAGATGATCGAGCGGCTGGGTGAGGAGGCCGCTGCCGAGTTGGATCCACCCTATCCTGCCGATGGGCCCCGCATCGTACCTTCCGATGTGGACTTGAGCCAGGTGGGGGTTTCGGCCCTCGAAAGGGCCCAGGCGGCCCGACCATTCACCGGACCGGGCGCCCACGCCGGGTTGGGCAGCAACAACTGGGCCATCGCCGGATCGCGCACCACCACCGGCGCGCCGATTTTGGCCAATGACATGCATCTGCCCCTCTCGCTGCCGGCCATCTGGTATGAAAACCACCTGGTGGGCGGCGACCTGAATGTCACCGGCGTGACCTTTCCGGGCATCCCGGGGATCGTGGTGGGCCACAACGGCCACGTTGCCTGGGGCTTTACCAACGGCTTTCCCGACGTCCAGGATCTGTACATGGAGCGGTTGCGGCGGACAGACGATGGCCGCGTTCAGTACCAATACCTGGACGAGTGGCTGGATGCCACCGTGATCCGTGAGGAAATCGGGGTACGCGATGCCGCCCCCATCGTCGAGGAGGTGGTCGTCACCCGCCACGGACCCATTATCAACCCCCTGGCCCCCGATTTTACCGGCGAGCAGCCCCTGGCCCTGCGCTGGACGTCGTTGGAGCCTGATACCATGATTTCGTGCTTGCGCGGCACGATGCGCGCCCGCACCTGTGAAGAACTCCGCAAAGCGATGCGTCCCTGGACGGCGCCCATCCAGAATGTGGTGTGCGCCGACACTCGGGGGGACATCGCCTATAGCTTCCCCGGCAAGGTGCCGATCCGCGCTCGCGGGCAGGGGCTGGTACCGGCGCCGGGCTGGACTGGCGAGTACGAATGGATCGGCTACGTGCCTTTTGAGGAGCTGCCCCATTTTTCCAATCCCAGCGATGGCTATATTGCCACGGCCAACAACAGCGTGGTGAGCGATGACTATCCCCACTTTCTCAGCCACGAGTACCTGGCGCCCGACCGGGTTCGCCGCATCCGCGAGTTGATCGAGGGCCAGGAGCGGATCGACGTAGCCTACGTGCAGCGTATGCACTTTGATCAGGTCTCGCCCTCGGCGCGGGTTATGGCCGCTTACCTGGGCCAACTGGAGCCCGAGGATGCCGAGCTGGCCTCGGTGGTGGCGTTGATGCGCCGTTGGGATGGCGACTTGGCAGCCGACAGCTCTGCTGCCGCCGTGTACCAGGTGTTCTATCGGCGACTGATCCGCCTGCTCCTGGATCATCGCCTTGGGGATCTGGCCGAGCGCTATGCGGGCAAAGGCCCCACGCCGCTTTTGGCCGAGAGCAGCATGTTCAACGTCAAGGCCCACCTCTGGCTGCACGAGATCTTGGGCGAGCCCCATTCTCCCTGGTTCGATCTGGGTCGGGGCGAAACCCGCGACGTGGTTCTGCTGCGGGCGTTGCGCCAGGCCGTGGATTTCCTCAAGGCCGAGCTGGGACCCGATATCCAGAACTGGGCCTGGGGCAAGTTGCATACCCTCACCTTTTCCCACCCCCTGGGGCGCGTACCTGCGCTGGGCAAGCTGCTGAACGTGGGGCCCTCTCCCATCGGCGGCGACGGCACCACCGTATGGGCCACCGGATCCAGCACGTATGACCTGAAGTGCGATACGGTCATTGGCCCTCCCTATCGTTTTATCGCCGACCTGTCCGATCTGCGCAATTCGGTGAGCCTGTTGGCGCCGGGGCAATCGGGCCAGTTGGGCAGCCCGCACTATCGCGATCAGGCAAAAGCCTGGCACACAGGGCCCTATCACCCCATGCTCTACGATGGGGAGGATGTCAGGCGAGAGGCCTGCGCCCTGTTGCGGCTCTTGCCGGGGGAGAGGGTGCAACCCGGCGGCCAAGAGACTCGAACCGAGATTGAGATTGGATAACTTGAGGCCCACTTTTACCCACCTGCACGTCCACTCGCACTTTTCGCTGCTCCGCGGCACGGCGTCGGTGGAACAACTGGTGGCCCGGGCTGCCTCGGAAGGCATGACCCACCTGGCTCTGACCGATAGCCAGGCGCTCTATGGCTCCGTGGCTTTTGACCGCGCCTGCCGCGCAGCCGGCATCCAACCCATACTGGGCATGACGGTGATCGTGGCGCCGGCAACGGATTCGCTGGACGCCAGCGCCCAACCTGATCTTCTGGTATTGCTGGCCACCGGCCCGGAGGGGTATCGCTCCCTGTGCCGGCTCGCCTCGTTGATCCAGGCCCACCCCGAACGAGCCGCAAAAGCGGTTCAGGGCCTGAGTTGGGACGAACTGGAGGCCCACGCCGCAGGCTTGCTGTGCCTGGACGGGGGGCGATTGGGCGGGATCGAGCGCCGCTTCCGAGCTGGAGATGCCGAGGGCGCCGCATGTTTTGCCTCTCGCCTTCAAAGGATCTATGCCGGATCGGCCTTTGTGAGCCTGGAAATCCACCGGCCTGAGGATCGGGCCATCGCTCAAGCCGTCGAGGAGGTGGGCCACCGGCACGGCCTGGAATCGTTGGCCGTACAGCCGGTCTATTGCCTGGCTGCTGAGGACCGAGAACGCCTCCGTCTTTTGGCGGCCATCGGCCACAACCTGCCCATCGCAGAGTTGCCATCGGCAGCACTCCCGGCAGGCGGCGATGGCGCCGCCGATGGCGCCGTCAACCTCCACTGGCTTCCCCTTGCGGATATCCAGGTCCGGTTTGCCGGTTTTCGCCGCGCCTTGGCGAATATCGAGCAAGTGACCGCGCGCTGCCAGCCGGCCTTGCCCGACGGCTCGCCCGTTTGGCCTGACCTGAACCTGCCCCATGGGCAAGAACCCGACTCGGCCCTGGCTGCGCTGGCCCAGGGTGGTCTGGAGGTCCGGTATGGGCCGAATCCCTCCGCCGGTGTCACCCAGCGATTGCAGGCCGAACTGGATGCCATCGCCCACCACGGCTATGCCCCCCTGTTTTTGGTGGTGGCCGATATCACCCGCTATGCCCGGGAGCAGCGTGTGCCGGTCAACACGCGGGGCAGCGTGGCCAATTCGCTGGTGGCCTATTGCAGCGGCATTACCAACGTGGACCCCATCGCCCACGATCTCTTGTTTGAGCGTTTTCTTAACCCGGCTCGCGCCGACCTGCCCGACATCGACGTCGATTTTTGCAGCCGTCGCCGCGATGAGGTGCTGGACTATGTGCGGCGTACCCACGGGCCGGATCGGGTGGCTTTGGTTTCCACCGTAAGCACCCTCCAACCGCGCGGCGCCGTCCGCGAAACGGGCAAGGCTTATGGGCTGAGCGAGCCAGAGATCGATCGCCTGGTGACCCTGCTACCCCGTCACTGGCATCCCGATCCCCGGCGCCGCGACCGGCGGACGGTGGACGACGTCCTCGCCGAATTGCCCAACCCTTTGCACCGCCAGGTGATCCAGCAGGCGTATACCCTGATCGACCAACCCCACCACCTGAGCGTCCACCCTGGCGGCGTCGTCATCACCCCCGGCCCGCTGACCGACTGGGTGCCGCTCCAATGGGCGCCCAAAGGGTTCGTGATCACCCAGTTTGCCCACGGCGACGTAGAGGCCATCGGCCTGCCCAAGATCGATCTGCTGGGCATCCGCGCCCTGACCGTCCTGGCCGAAGCCGAACATCTGGTGCGTCGCCACCACGATGGGGAGTTTTCCCTCGACCAGATTCCAAAGGAGGATGCGCCCACGGCCCGGGCGCTCTGCAGGGGCGAGACCATTGGCGTGTTCCAATGCGAGTCGGAGGGGGCGCGCCGCACCTTGCTCAAACTTCAGGCCCGCAGCGTTCGAGACCTGGCTGTGGCCAATGCCTTTTTCAAACCCGGCCCGGCTACCGGAGGGATGGCCGCGACCTTTGTGCGGCGCTATCGGGGTGAGGAAGCGGTGACCTACCTTCACCCGGCGCTGGCCCCGATCCTGGAGCCCACCAAGGGCGTGCTGATCTTTCAGGAGCAGATCCTGCGGGTGGCGCGAGAGATCGCCGGGCTGACTTGGGCCCAGGCCGACCAACTGCGGCGGGGAATGAGCCACTTTGGCCGCCAGGAGATGGCCGAGCTGCGCACCCAATTCATCGAGGGCTGTTGCCGCCCTGCACCGCAGGGGCCGGGATTCCACCGGCGCCAGGCCGAGACGCTGTGGGAACAGGTTCAAGCCTTTGCCGGTTATGGTTTCAACCAGGGCCATGCCACGTCCTACGCCGGGGTCAGTTACCGGTCGACCTACCTCAAGGTACACTGGCCCGCGGCTTTTCTCTGCGCCCGCTTGGCCCACTGGGGCGGATTCCACCATCCGGCCATCTACATGGCTGAGGCCGTGCGTCTGGGCCTGGCTGTGCGTCCTCCCCACGTCAACCACAGCGGGCGGCGCTTTACCCTGGGTTGGGAGGGAGAGCAGGCGGTTTTGTGGATGGGGCTGGGCCAGGTGCGCGATCTGCGCCAGGCTTCGATCCGGGCCCTCCTCACCGAACGCCGCCGCCGGCCCTTTGCCGATGCCCGTGACCTTTGGGCGCGGGTTCCTCTGCAACGGAAAGAGATCGCACACCTGATCCAGTGTGGCGCCCTCGACGGATTGGGCGAGAGCCGCGCTGCTCTGCTGGCTCAGGCCGGTGAGGTGCAACGGGCGGGTAGCGCCCAGCAGATGATGTTCGACTTTGCTACGCCTTCCATTCCCCCCGAATCGGCTCACCAACGCTTGGTTTGGGAAAAGCGGCTGCTGGGCCAACCGGTCAGCGTCCACCCGTTAGAGATCGTTGCCGAACGGTTGCCCGAGCCTATTTCGCTGGAGAGCCTCACCAAAGGCGCCCGTGGCCTCGTCGCCGGCGTGCGCCTGCCGGGCTGGACGGGGGGACAGGGCTTTTTCCTGGGCGATGGCCACACCTTTGTCACGGCCCGGCTGGACCCGTCGCAAAAGAACCCCGAACCGTGGCAGCCGCTTCTTCTCCGGGGCCAGTGGCAGCGCGACGAGTGGGGCATTTCCTGGCTCCAGGTGGACGACCTGGAGCGTATTTCCCTGCCCGACCTGCGAGACTCGGCTGCCGAATCATAAGTTCCTGCAGAGGGGAGTAGGGCTGGATGACTGTGGGGGCACCCCCACGGGTTGAAGGACCGTAGGGGTAACCCTCGTGGCGGGCATGACGGCGAGGACCTGTTTTGCGATCTGGTAGGGGCAGCAACGTGCCCCTACGTGTGGGGCGGAGGTAGGGGCAACCCTCATGGTTGCCCAGGTTGGAGCCCCGACTTGTATCTTCCCGGTGAGCCCTCGTCTGTTCCCGCAGCATTCTCCTACTTGAGCACCAAAGGCAGGAACGCACGCTGGTGACCGACC
>CAYVLO010000204.1:0-6127 GCA_964452125.1 uncultured Anaerolineaceae bacterium
GCTTCGCCGCCTCCGCTCCTCAGAATGACAGCCCTCTCCGACAGGCTGCTAGAGGCTCTCAACCGTTTTCGTCTGCTATGGTATCGGCCTCGATCGTGGCCCCAGGGCTGACGGCAAGGCGATAGGCTTGGGACGCGCCCGCCTGCGACAAGGCTTCTTCCAGCGGTCCCACGTCGCCTTCAGGCCACAAGGCAATAATGGTGCCTCCGTCGCCGGCGCCCGCCAGTTTGGCGCCCAGCGCCCCTGCTCTGAGCGCCGCCGCAATCAACCGCTCGTTGGACTCGCCCGAGCCTCCCAGGTCCCGCTGGATGGCGTGATTCTCGTTCATCATTCGTCCCAGCAAAGGCCAGTCGCCCAGGATCAGCGCCTTTTTGCCGATGCGGGCGATCTCGGTGATACGCTCGTAACTGCGCACCACCTCGGGCTCGCCTTCCACCCAGCGCTCGCGCAAGGGCCGATGGACGGCGCTGGAGGCATGTTGCACCCCGGTGTAGCCCAACACAAAGGGCAGCTCGGACACAAACCCTGCCAGAGGCTCGATGGTGGCAAACAACTCGGCTTCGGCCTGGCGATAGAACTGCTTCCCCCGAAAGTCCATGAAATTCAGCCCACCAAAGGTGCACATGTACGCATCCTGGTAGCCACAGATGACTTTGAGGTAGTTCAGCTCCACATAGCGCGCCTGCTCGGCCAGGCGATACAGATTGGGTCTTTCGCCCAACCAGGCCAGCAGCGCCTGCAACAGCGCCACCGTCAGCGCCGTCGAGCCTGCCATGCCACTGCGCAACGGGATCTCGCTCTCGTACTGGATGCGACAGGCAATGGGCGGCAGCCGCAGGTAGTCGAGCACCGCCCGCGCCACATCAAAGCGATCCCGCTGCGGCTTCAGGTCGTCCCGCCCGGCGATGTGGCAGGTCTCGCCCGCCGTTTCCAGCCAGAGATCGGGGCCATCCCCCGAGGTCTCTTCCAACGACGTGATCGTCACCCGACTCCGCATCCCGACCGAACAGGACAACACCGAGCCGCCGTACATATCGGTCGGATTGCCGATCACCCCCGCCCGGCCCGGCGCCGAGCTGATCACCGTGCGCCTGTTAGAGCTCATACGCCTTGGCCTTGATATACTTGCGCGCCAGATAGCCATACTGCTCATCGGCCAGCGCGAAATCGACAAAAGTACGGAAATAGCTCTCGAAGTTGCCCACGTCGTAGCGTCGCTGCCCGGGTCCAAACACCCAGGCATACACCGGCTTGCCCATCTGAATCAGCACCTTGATGGCGTCGCTCAACTGGACGTGGCCTTGCCGGTCGGGCGGCGTGCGTTTGAGCGCGGCAAAGATATCGGGGCTAAAGGTGTAGCGGGCCGCCACCGCCAGGTTCGACGGCGCCGACCCGGCCGATGGCTTTTCCACAATATCAGTCATCAGCACCGGCTCGCCCGTCGGGGGTTCGGCCCCCTCCACCGTGACGATCCCATACCGAAAGGTCTCCTCCGCCGGCACCGCCTCCACAGCCACGACCGCCGCCGCCCCCAGGTCGCAATGGGCCTGCATCATCGCCCGCAGCGGCTCGGCAGGGTCGTCGGCCGCGATGAGGGAATCGCCCAGGGCGACCACACAGGGCTCATCGTCGCAAAACTCTTCAGCCAAAGAAATGGCGTGGCCCAACCCCTGGGGCGAACTCTGCCGCGTATAGAACAGGCGCGTCCGGCTCTCCAAAAAGGCCAGATCGGCCAGCAGCCCCTCGTTGCCCGCCTGCTTCAAGGCCAGCACCAGCTCGGGATCCAGATCGAAATGATCTTCGATGGCCCGCTTTCGCTGGCCCGTCACCAGCAGCACCTGGGTCAACCCAGCGGCCTGCAACTCTTCGACAACATACTGCACCGCCGGCTTGCGGCCCACCGGCAACATCTCTTTGGGCTGCGACTTGGTGGCTGGCAACAGCCGAGTTCCCCAGCCTGCTGCTGGAATAATGGCCTTGGCGATCGGTGACTCCATAACTAGCTCCTTTATCGTTTGGAAAAGGGCGCCAGGTGCCGATCAAAATGGGCCTCTAGCGCGGCATAGTGGGCCTCTTCGTTTGCATCAAGGGTCGCCCGCAAGCGGTCGCCCATCCGCTCCAGCACCGACCCAAAGGTCACGTGCAGCACCTCTCGCCCGTCGAACAGATCGAGGACATGGGGCAACTGCTCGTCGCTCATATCCTGGGGGCGCGGCACGCGGGCTATCTCAGCCGAGACGTGATAGCTGGCCCGGTCGGTTTCGTAGCGAACCCGAGCCAGGCCCAGGATCTGTCGGAAAAAGTCGGGATCCACTTGAGCCACGGCCCGCAACGCCTCCAGGTAACTGGTGCCTGCCGTCTTGAGGTGCACCAATTCGCCGGCGTGGCGGTAAAAGATGGGGTAGACGCTGAACTTGTCCGAACCGGAGTGGATGCTGAGCTTGTAGGGACCCAGCGCGCGGGCGATGGCGGCGTGTTTGGCCATCTCCCGGTCGAATTCGTCGAGATCGCCGATATAGTCGACGCCCTTTTCAAAGCGGCCGATGTAGCGCGGCGCCAGGCTCACCCACTGCACGCCCAGCCGCCTGAGTTCGTGGGCCACGAAAAAGTGCTCCTCGGGCGAGGTCGGCGTGTCGGTCTCGTCCACCGAGACCTCCAGCTCAAAGGTGCGGCTGCCCATCGCCGCCGCCAGGTGCCGGTACATGACCGCCGTGTGGGCAATCGCCCGCCCGTATTTGGCCGCCGCCCGCGCCGCCATCGTCTCGTCGAACTCGAACACCAGATCCTCCACCTCGAACCGCTGGCCCAGGTAGCGTTGGCGCAAGCCCTCGGGCGAATCGGCCAGCACACGCCAGGGCAGCGTATCGAGCTTGGCCGTCAGCACATCCAGAGAGGCGGTGTGGGCCTCGTTATCGACGTGATCGCCCGGATCGACGGTATAAAAAGTATACCCCGCGGCGACACACAGATCGATATCGGCGACGGTTTTGAGGTGATCGGCATCGGCGCCCCACGGCTCCTGCCAACCCTCCTGGAACACCCCCCACATGGCGTCGTCGATCACCTGCTGCGGCGTGCGCTGCGTGCGGGCGTTCTCGCGCATCGACTGCTGAGCCAGGATTGGCGCCACGTCGCCCGCCTTGCGCACGGCGCGGATGTGGCCCGGCGTCGCCGAACCCAGCCGGTCGCCCGTGCCCGCCGACTTGACCAATCCCAGGGGCTGGGGGCGCAGCCAATCGAGGCGGCGACGCAGCTCAGCCGCGTTGGCCGCCGTCAGAGGACAGAGCAGCGCCTCGTCCCGGGTTTCGCCGTCGAACCCTTGGCCATCCCCGATGACCACCAGGAATTTGCCTTCGGGCCCCCGGGCCAACCCATAGGTCGATCCGTCCTCGCTGATCACCGAATGTTTGTACATCCCAAAGCCGGGCAATCCTTCGAAAACCATGAATGCTGTCTCCTCGTGTTAGACTTGATACTTGTACGCAACTTTGGCCAGGCGATAGGCCGCGTCGACGGCCATCTCCTGGGCATCCTCCTCGTCCACCATACCCCGCACCACCAGCCCCGCCAGCCAGTTGCTCACCGCGCGCCGCCAGACATCGTGCCGCACCGGGATGGAGGGAAAGGCGCGGGTATCGTCGGCAAAGCCGGTGGTGTTGTACAGCCCGGCCGTCTCGACGATGCGGTGCAGATAGCGCCGCATGCCGTCGAGGCTATCCTGGAACCACCAGGGCGGCCCGATCTTCAGGGCCGGATAATGGCCGGCCAGCGGCCCCAATTCGCGGGTGTAGGCCGACTCGTCCAGGGTAAACACAATCAGGGTCAGGCGGGGATCGTTGCCATATTTGTTCAGGAGGGGCCCCAGGCTGTGGGTGAACTCGATCTGCTGGGGCACATCGCAGCCCCGGTCATTCCCAAAGCATTCGAAAATGGGCCGGTTGTGATTGCGCACCGGGCCGACGTGGGCCTGCATCACCAGCCCGTCCTCGATGCTCATCCGCGCAAACTCCATCAGCATGTGCGCCAGGAATCGGCCGGCGTCCGCATCGTCCGCTTGACCCTTGAGCGCCCGCTGGAATAGGGCTTCCGCCTCTACCGGACTCAGCTCGGCCGTGCACGCCGAGCGGCAATCGTGATCGGTGGACAGGGCGCCCATCGATTTAAAGAACGCCCGCCGTTCCTCCAGCGCCCGAATATAGGCCGCGAAGGAATCGACCGAGACGCCGCTCACCTGGCTCAGCTTTTCGATGTTCTGCCGCCAGTCAGGCAGCCACAGCTTGACCACCGCATCGGGCCGGAAGGTGGGCCGCACATCGCCCCCCCAGTCCGAATCGCGGATGGCCCGGTGGGGTTCCAGGTCGTCCAACGCCGAATCGGTGGTGCACAGCACCTCGATGTGGAACCGTTCGAACAGCGCCCTGGGTCGAAATTCAGGCTGGGCCAGCTTGTGCTCCAGCTCGTCGTAAATCGTCTGAGCCGTCGCGCTCGTCAATTTGGCGCCGATGCCAAACACCTCATTCAGCTCCTGGGTCAGCCACATGCCGGAAGGTGTGCCGCGAAAGAGGTAAAAATTCTCGGCAAAGATCTGCCAGATACGTCGATGGTCCTGCTCCACCGGTCCGCCATCCACCCGCGGCACACCCAGCGCCTCCAGGGGGATGCCCTGAGAGTAGAGCATGCGAAACACGTAATGGTCGGGGATGATGAAAAGCTCGGCAGGAGTGCCCAACGTCGCATCGGGGTTGGCCAAGAGCCAGGGATCCACGTGCCCGTGAGGGCAGATCAACGGCAGGTCGGCCACTTGGGTGTAGAGATCGCGGGCGAGTTCCCGCTGGATAGGCTCGGGATCCAGACAGAGATCCGGGCATCGGCTCCAAGAAAGGTCGGTCATGGCTCCTCCACGGCCGTCGGTCTGTTGGCATGGCAGATGGTTGACGGCGCGCTCTGTCGAATGATTAGCTCGGGCTGCAAGACAATGTCCTCGCCAGCGTCGGTGGAACCCTCCAACTGCTCCAGCAACAGCCGAACGGCCTGCCGGCCCAATTCGAAGCGAGGCACGCGGCACGTGGTCAAGGAAGGGGTCACCAAGGCCGCCAGGGCAATGTCGTCGTAGCCGACGATGGCCAACTCCTCAGGTACCGCCAATCCGCGCTCTGCGCAGGCTTGCAGCGCCCCCACAGCCACCAGGTCGTTGAAACAGATCAATCCATCCAGTTCCGGCTGCTGAGCCAAGAGATCGCGGGCCGCGTTCAGCCCGCCCTCAACGTCGGGGCGGCAGGACCGAGTCCAGCCTTCACGGGTCTTGACCTGAAACTCGGCAAGGGCCGCGCGGTAGCCCTGCGCCCGAAGTCGGCCACTGCGCGACGGATGGGGTCCGGCCAGCAGGCCCACGGCCCGGCAACCGATATCGAGCAGGTGCCGCGTGGCCAAATAGCCGCCCCGTTCGTCATCGACCACCACCGAACGCACCGTCGGATCGGCCAATCGGCGGTTGACGAGAACGACCTTTGGCTGACGCGCCACGAGAACCTGCAATGCCTGGGCATCGAGGCGCGAGCTGCACAGCACCAGCCCTTCGACCTGCTTTTCCTCCAAAAGATCCAGGATTTCGAGTTCGCGCTGGGGGTCCTCTTCGCTGTTGCACAAAAAGACATTGTACCCCCGAGCATACGCGCCATGCTCCACCCCATGGACCAGATCGGAGAAAAAGGGATTGGCCACATCGGGCACCACCAAGCCCAGGGCGCCCGTCCGCTGCGTGGCCAAACCTCGAGCGATGCTGCTGGGCCGGTAGCCCAGTTCCTCGACCACCGCCAATACCCGCTGACGGGTGCTGGCGCTGACGTCGCCTTTGTGGTTGATCACCCGAGAGACGGTCATCGGAGAGACGCCCGCCTGGCGGGCTACATCGGCAATGGTGACCCTGTTACTCACAACTCTTCCTGTTCATGGCATTTGTTAGCGCTAACGGTATCGCTAACACCATTGTATCATGGCCTCGGCCTCTTGTCAAGACGTGGATTTGAGCGATTTGGGCAGGGTGCATTCCAACTTTCTGGTCGAGTTCGTTATGCCCTTTGGGCGGTGAGTAGCCATCCTCTGGAGTGCGGCAGCTTGCTGCCGCAAA